>JBQCHB010000194.1:0-4211 GCA_051955075.1 Flavisolibacter sp. | reverse complement strand
GCAACAAAAAGAGCAAGCACACAAGGGCCGAGTAAATGATCTTCATAGCAATTAGATTTAGCAGCTTGAGTGTGAAAGAAAGAAAAACCCCGTTTCTATTTTAAATAATACTTTAAACCTTTCGTTCTTTACGGTGAAAGTATTATTTCAGACGACAAAAAAAGCGGCTACCAGAGCCGCTTTTACTATTAAAAAAAGAAGTGATTATTTGTATTGAGGAATCAGCCCTTTTGCTAATTCTATCATTTTCTGAATACCATCTTCCGGCAAAGCACCTTTTTTGAAAGCAGCCAAAACATCAGGTAATTTGTTTTCCATTTCCATTAAAAAATGTTCCTGGAAATCGTTTACTTTTCTCACTGCCACATCACGCAACAAACCCTGCGTACCAAGGTAGATAATCGCCACCTGTTTTTCTACAGGCATAGGCGAGTATTGCGGTTGCTTCAAAATCTCCACGTTGCGGGCACCTTTATCCAATACCAGTTTTGTAGCTGCATCAAGGTCGCCACCAAATTTGGAGAAAGCCTCCATCTCACGGTATAAAGCCTGGTCAAGCTTTAAGGTACCGGCCACTTTTTTCATGGATTTTGTCTGGGCGTTACCACCCACACGGCTTACAGAAATACCCACGTTGATAGCAGGACGAATACCGGCGTTGAACAAGTTTGTTTCCAAAAATATCTGTCCGTCAGTAATGGAGATCACGTTGGTTGGAATATAGGCAGATACGTCACCAGCTTGTGTTTCAATAATAGGCAACGCTGTTAACGAACCACCACCTTTTACCAAATGACGAATAGACTCAGGCAGATCGTTCATTTGCCTGGCTACTGCGTCGTTGGCAATAACTTTTGCAGCTCTTTCCAGCAAGCGGCTGTGCAGATAAAATACATCACCAGGATAAGCTTCACGGCCAGGGGGACGGCGCAGCAATAAAGAAACCTCACGATACGCTACGGCTTGTTTGGAAAGATCATCATAAATAATCAATGCCGGCCTTCCGGTATCGCGGAAGAATTCACCAATGGCTGCACCCGCAAACGGAGCATAGAACTGCAGCGGGGCAGGGTCAGATGCAGAGGCGGCAACAATAATGGTATAATCCATGGCGCCTGCATCCTGCAAGGTTTTCATTACACCTGCAATGGTGGAGGCTTTTTGCCCGATCGCTACATAAATGCAGTATACAGGTTTGCCAGCATCATAAAACTCTTTTTGATTGATAATGGTATCAATACAAATGGCAGACTTACCGGTTTGGCGGTCGCCAATTACCAATTCACGCTGGCCACGGCCAATAGGGATCATGGCATCAATGGCTTTGATACCGGTTTGCAGTGGCTCTTTTACCGGCTCACGATAAATTACACCCGGTGCTTTACGCTCCAAAGGCATTTCATAACGTTCACCTGCAACAGGCCCTTTACCATCAATAGGTTCGCCCAGAGTGTTTACCACACGTCCAACCATTCCTTCGCCTACTTTAATAGAAGCAATTTGTCCGGTACGGCGCACTTTAGAACCTTCGTTCAACTTACCGGTTTCTCCCATTAATACCACACCTACGTTATCTTCTTCCAGGTTCAGGGCAATACCCTGCACACCGTTTTCAAATTCAACCAGTTCACCGGCACGAACATTACCAAGGCCGTAAACACGGGCAATACCGTCTCCTATCTGTAATACGGTACCCACTTCTTCCAAATCAGCGCCGGCATTAAACCCGCTCAACTGCTGGCGAAGTATGGCACTTATTTCATCTGGCTTTATTTCTGGCATAAAAAAAGTTTAAATGTTACTCAAAAACCTATGCTTGTTTTTGGGCTGCAAAAGTAGGTCAATATAGGTTTATAACAAAAAGGACAGAAAGAATTCTGTCCTTATAAATTGAAAAAATAACGGCTTATTGTATTATTAATTTGGTTGTGATATTCCTGTCCTTAAAATGAACAGTTACCGTATAATGTCCCTTTGCCAAATGATTTAAGGAAATTGAGTAAGGCGATGAAAAATCTACTTTGGACCAGTCACCAACTTTTTGACCTTTATTATTGATCAAACTTATATCTGCCAAACCTGTAGCACCCGACACAAATAATTTTACATTATCGGTTGCAGGATTGGGGAAAAGCGAAACGGTTACAGCTTTTCCATCGATCATTGCCTGCCGGACAGTTGATAAATTTTGACGGCCGTCAAAATCAACCTGCTTTAACCTGTAATGGTATAAGGTATTGGGTTGAACAAATTTGTCTTTATAAAAATATTCAGTTGAAGATGAAGCATTTACGTGTCCATCAACCCAGCCTATTGGGGTAAAGCTGGTTCCATCGGTACTTCTTTCTATAATAAAACCCTTGTTGTTGTTTTCTATAGCTGTTTTCCAAACAAGATCAATATTTCTTTCAACAGGCTGCGCCTCAAAGCTTATAAAATTAACCGGCAAGATGAATGTGGGTGATACCAGCACAAACTGGGAAAACCCTGTGAAATTGGCGGTGTATTCAATGTAGCCGCCAGCCACATTTTCAGTTACGGAAGCAGGTGTAATTAAAACGGCATTGCTGCTGTTAATTGGGTCGGTCAACGATACGCCGTCATTTATTTTTAAGATCTTAAGGTTTAATTTGTTGACACCCCATACGGATAGTTCTGTCTCCGTAAAATATAAGCTTGCCTGGTAAGCAGCCGTACTATTTGGCGTGGCCGGGCTAATTTGAATAACTTTTTGCGTACGCAAATAAGAACCACTTGTGGTAGTGATGGTTGTCTGCCCAGCACCCGCTTGTGTTACCGAAGCCGTAATGCCATTGATGCTGGAGGCGGCGTTGGTTAATTTAGCAATAATGCGATTGTTAATGCTTCTAAAGTAATTGGTGCCGGATCCGGATTGTACGTCGGAACCATAACTGTTACTTACAGTGCTTTCAATATTGGTTCCAGTGCCGGTAAGTACAATGTCATCAATATTGAAAGGAGAATCGTGTCCTGTATTATTATCGTTCTCCCAATAAAAACCGAGATAAAATTTTTTGTTAGCAAACGTATTATCAGGTAAGCTAAGTGTTGGATTGCCGCTTGCAATGCCAGACACACCGGCGTAAGGCCCAGCACCTGCAGCACCGGTGCTTAAAAAGCTTGTTGGTGATGATTGGGTAGCATAAGTGATGATGCCATAATCATAAATGCCATCGGCATCTGATTCTCCCCATACTTTATATTTAAAACTTAATTGCAGGTTAGACACGCCGCTGGCATCGATCAATGGAGATCTTAAAACGGCAATGCCGGCAGTTGTTTTGTTATACGTATTCGCAAAGGGAACACCGGAACTGCTGCTGATATAGGCACAATTGCCCGTGCCGCCTGCATTTCCACCATTACTTACCCTAAATACATTAGGCATGCCTGAAGATGATAATCCTCCCCAACCTGTCAACGAGCCTTCAAAGTTTTGAGACAGTAAGTTGATTTGGTTTTGGGATATGGTAATGTTGTCGTCATCTGTTATGGTAATGGTGATTGATTGCATAAAAGATCCTGCCTGTACGCCTGTGCCCGAAATAGCATAGCCAAGCGTAAGCGTTCTGCTTCCATCCACCTGCGCATTATCAAATATTCTCAGTTTTACTACTTTAAAATTATCGCCGGCAACAAAACTTAGCGTTGGTGTCAACAATTGGTAATGAAAATTATTGAGTGCGGTTCCCGAAGGGCTAATTGTAACGGTGGCGTTCCCTGTGGCCTTGTCCTCCACATTTATGGTAAAGGAAAGATCGTGATATCTTGGGTAGGTTCCGGTAGTACCGGTTTCGGAGGTGATGAGTGAGGAACAATCGGAAAAAGCAATTTTATTGGAAGCAGTTACATACACCAGTCCTACAGGCGAGGCAGCAAGTGTATTCCTTCTTGGACTATTTGCCAACACCGTTTGCATGCGGCTTACTTGTCCAGCAGTAAAAGTATTTAACACCGCATCGTTAGAGTAGTCCATATAATTTTCAAACATTTCATCTGTTGTTCCGCAAGCGTTTGATTTAGGATGCACAGGTGCACCGGAATTTGGCGCTTCGTGTACTGGTGTATCACCGCAATAATCGTCGCCGCAAGTGGCATCGCCCCAAATGTGCCGAAGACCAAAAAAATGCCCCAGTTCATGTGTAAGCGTTTTGCCTTTGGTAAAGCCAGAACAATTGCCCGGCGCAAAC
>JBQCHB010000193.1:0-7054 GCA_051955075.1 Flavisolibacter sp. | reverse complement strand
AAATACATTGATTATATCAACTCGTGGGGCCCAATGATCCTTGGCCATGCGTATGAACCGGTTGTTGAAGCCATTCAGAAAAAAGCAATGGACTCCACCTCATTCGGTGCGCCAACAGCGTTGGAAATTGAAATGGCGGAACTCATTAAAAGCATGGTGCCGAATGTTGATCTTATCAGAATGGTGAGCAGCGGAACAGAAGCCTGCATGAGTGCTATTCGTCTGGCAAGAGGCTACACGGAAAAAAACAAGATCATCAAATTTGAAGGCTGTTATCATGGTCATGCCGATTCGTTTTTAGTAAAAGCAGGAAGTGGCGTAGCCACATTTAATATTCAAACGGTGCCCGGTGTTACAACCGGCGTTTCTGCAGATACATTAACTGCACCTTACAATGACCTGGGTGCCGTTCAGCAATTGGTTGAAGAAAATAAAAATGAAATAGCTGCTATTATTATTGAACCTGTTGCAGGAAACATGGGTTGCATTCTTCCGCAAGAAGGTTTTTTAGAAGGCCTGAGAAAATTGTGTACAGAAGAGAATATTGTTTTCATTTTTGATGAAGTGATGACCGGCTTTCGTTTGGCGCAAGGCGGTGCACAGGAAAGGTTAAAAATAGATGCTGACTTAGTTACGTATGGAAAAGTGATCGGCGCCGGGATGCCTGTTGGCGCCTTTGGGGGAAAGAGGGATATCATGAAGCACATTGCGCCCCTTGGAAATGTTTACCAAGCCGGAACCTTAAGTGGTAATCCTTTAGCAATGATTGCTGGTTATACTTTGTTGAAGGAATTGAAAGAGAATCCTTCCATCTACCAGCAACTGGAAGAGAAAGGAAATTACCTGAAAGAAGGTTTGCAAAAGGTTTTAGAAGAAGCCGGGACTCCATTTGTCATTAATCATCTTGGAACAATGATCTCCATTCATTTCAGCGATCATCCTGTCATTGATTTTGCATCGGCTGCATCGGCAAACAATGCCTTGTTCAATAAATTTTTCCATGGCATGTTGGACAGAGGAATTTATTTACCGCCTTCCGCATTTGAAAGCTGGTTTTTATCTAATGCTTTGACAAAAGACGATTTAGATGCAACGATAGCAGCCGCAAAAGACAGTATGACTATAATTCTTAGTCAATAAAATTTATCGAAATAATAGCAGGGAAACTTTATTTCTTGCAGCCACATTCCCAACGGTAGGAGTCCGAAAAATTGACTGTTATTTGAGAGATGTTTTTGCCTGGCTGAAATTGTGCTGTTTTTGCTTTCATGTTAGCGAAGTATCCCGTCAGCCATTTTATCTCACCTGTTTTTGGATTATAACTGTACTTACCCTGAACTCCATTATCTAACCACCTGTAAGTACCGTTACTCTTCAGCTCAAAATAACCTTTGGAAACAGGCTGAAATGGCTGACTTGCATTTGCACCATGCCATACGGTTTCAGTACACATATAATTTCCAAATGTCAGTTTACCACCATATACAGGCTTAGTAGCTGGATTGGATTTTATAACCCGCGAATCTTTTAATTTTTTAAACTGCGCCGAGGCAGCAGCAATATCGGCGGCCGCTTGTTTTCTTAAAGAAGCATCGCCTGCAAAGGCCTTGTTCAAATAAGGCGCTGCTTGTTCTTTTAATCCTTGTGCGGCTAAAGAAACACCCAGCAAATAATTAGCATAAATATCATCCGGAGTTTTTGTCACAGCCTCTCCGAAACGAATGGCAGCCAGGTCCTGATCACCTTTTTGATAATGTTCATAACCATACAGCACATCAAGTCCGGGTGCATTCATTGCGGTTTTACTTCCGCCGTTGGCCTTTGAATATTCCAGGTCTTTAATGTATTTTGAAAGATTGTTGCCATCAGGCTTTTCGTTTGTTGCTGCTTTTGTTTGCTCCGGCGAAGATTGATTTGGAAACTCTGTGGCAAATCTCGTTTTAAGTGCCGGGTTCAAACGGAAAGCATTCTGCAAATACTTCTGTGCTTCTTCGGATTTATATTTATTGTTTTGCTTCAATAAAGAAGCGGCAATCTGATAGTTTACAAAAGCATTGGTACTGTCCTTTTGAAAAGCCTGCATAAAATACATATTGGCAAGGTCGTACTCCTTTTTTTCAAAATATCCCTGGCCATATAAAAAAGTGGAACCTACCGAAAGAAAAGCAGTTTCGCTTCCGCCTGACGCTTCTGATTGTTTTAATCTTTTAATGTATTGGTCTAAGGAATCTTGTGACTTTGCGGCCAAAACAAAAGAAATTAAGATCAGAAGCATTCCTGCTGATTTCAGTAACATAGAGTATAGCGTTTTACCAAAAAATCAATGAAGGAAGAAAGATACAACTCCTATCAATATCAACACCGTGCCACTGATTCTTTTTTCATTGTGCTCGATAAAGGCAGCCGGCAAAAGATTAATACCCTTGTAACCAAGATTCACTAAAAGCAAGATGCCACTGATGCTGACAATTGCGTAAATCACAGAAAGCAGGCTAACCAGGCCCATTCCGTAAGCACCGGCAGAAAGAAATAAGCTTTCCACTTCAAGACAGGGGGAAAGGAACATCATCACAATAAAAATCAATATCCATTTTCTTTTGCTTCGCTTGTATTGCACCACGTCTTTTTGCGAGCTGTGGTGATGATGTGGAAGATTTACCGTGTAATAGATCAATCCGAAAACAATTAACAGAATAGAAGACACCACGTAAATAATACCGCCGTATTCCTGCTGTAATTTTTTACCAATAGTACCCAACACCAATCCCAATGCCACGGTTCCCAGCACATGTGCAGATGCAGCCATAAAAGTAATGAAGGTGATGTCTTTTTGCTTCCACTGCTCGGCCCTTGCCACCGCTACTAATGGCAGCCAATGGTTAGGAATGAGTGCATGAACAAAAGCTAATAAGACAGTGCCGGCTATAACTGAGAACATGAAGGAATACGTTTGCAGGTTTATGGGTTCACGAATTAATTGATTTAATAACTGGCGAACTTGTTAACATGGGAACTCGTGAACTTATCGCAACAACAACTCACAAGGTTTTAAACCCGTGTGCTTTTTAAAAGCTGTGGAAAAATGTGAAATGGATGAATAGCCCAGCAACACAGAAACTTCAGTTACCGTCAATCCCTTTTCGTACAACAAATATTTAGCATGCTCCATCCTTTGGCTTTGATAAAAATCGAAAATGGTAGTGCCAAACATTTCTTTGAAACCTTTTTTCAGATAGCATTCATTCATAGCTACCTTGCGGCTCAATTCTTTAATGGTGATAGGTTCGCCAATATGCTGCAGCAACACTTCTCTTGCCTTGATGATTTTTTCCCTATCGGCCTCGTTCGCTAAAAATTTGCAACTGATAACATCAATTTCTTTTTCCTCTGTGCAATCCAGGCTATACAACAACAGCATTTGCGTTTGTGCATTCACATAAATATTTTCGAGGCTGCCGGTATAGTTATGATTGAGCAAGCTTTCCAGAACCATTCTTGTGCGGCCGCAAAGCGTAAGCGATTTGGTAAAAGAAGTTTGATGCCTGAATGACAAAAGGTCTTCACTCAAAGTATTATCGCTGATCCTTGATTTTATAAATTGCTCCAGCAAAGTAGAAGAAAAAACAAAGCTCAAAATATCCACGCTTTCTACTTTTTCCTGGCAATTGAAAGATGCATGGGCCTTGCATTGATTACATTCCGTTTGGAAATGGCGGCAATACATATTGCCGATCACACAAAATTTCAACTCCAAAAAATTTTGTTCAGGCCTTGCAGCTTCGTAGTGATATTTTAACACACCCACATCATCACCCATCCAGTTTTTTGCACGGGCATAGCGCTTAACCGTGTATTGAACAGAGCCGGGAATTTGACGACTGGCTTCGTAAACCAGTTCTGCTTTCAAGCCCAGGTGTTCAGGCGCCAGGTTTCCAGATGTCATTAAATACTCCATGAGAGGTTGCGAAATTAGTTCTTAAACTTTAATTGTATAAAGCAGCAGTTTCATACTTCGGTCATTTTTAACGAATGCGCTGTTTCCGCAGTTTTGGATTATAGCCCGATTCTTTCATACTTTCGCCGAATGCAGCCGAGTGATATTTATTCTGATTTCCAGCATACACTTGCGTCGGAAGCCCAAATCAGCGGTGTGGGCATTCACACAGGACAAACCGTGCAGATGACCCTTAAACCCGCAGAACCCAATACAGGTATTGTTTTTAAAAGAATTGACCTTCCCAATGCGCCAACCGTAAAGGCCGATGTGGATAATGTGATTGATACAACCCGCAGTACTACCATCGAAGCCAATGGAGCAAGGGTAAGCACCATTGAACATTTAATGGCAGCGCTGGTGGGCAACAGTGTAGACAATGTTTGTATTGAGATCAATGGTGGCGAAGTACCCATTTTAGATGGAAGTTCGGGCCCTTTTGTCGAGATTATAAAAAAAGCAGGCGTTCAAAAACAGGATGCGCCAAAAATATATTACACACTTCAACACAACATCAGCTTTTCTGATGAAGGAAAGAAAGTGGAAATGGTGGCGCTGCCCTACCACGAATTCCGCATCAATACATTGATCGATTTTAATTCGCCGGTGTTAGGCACACAGCATGCTTCGCTCAAACAAATTTCAGATTTTGATGAGCAAATTGCCCCCTGCCGCACCTTCTGTTTTTTCCACGAACTGGAATACCTTATCAATAACAACCTGATTAAGGGTGGTGATATTAACAACGCCATTGTGGTGGTGGATAAAGCAGTAAGTGAAGACCAGGTACAACGCATTGCCAAAGTATTTAAGAAAGAGGACGTAAAAGTGAGTGAAGGCGGCATTTTAAATAACCTGGATCTTCGTTTTCCGAACGAACCTGCACGGCATAAATTATTAGATGTGATCGGCGACCTGGCTTTGGTTGGTTATCCGTTCAAGGCCCACATTATTGCTAATCGTCCCGGTCATTCCAGCAATATTGAATTTGCCCGGAAGATCAAAGAGCACATAAAAAAATACAAGCACAAGCAACAGTTTCCTCAATACGATCCGGCCAAGCCACCATTGTTTGATGTACACGCCATAGAAAAAAAATTACCGCATCGCTACCCTTTCTTATTAATTGATAAAGTTATTGAGCTAACGGACAAGCATGTCATTGCGGTGAAAAACGTAACCTATAACGAGCCTTATTTCCAGGGGCATTTTCCCGGCAATTGTGTAATGCCCGGTGTGTTGCAGGTAGAAGCCCTGGCACAAACCGGCGGCATACTTACCATACCCGACGATCCGGATAATGATTACGACACTTATTTTTTAAAAATTGATCATTGTAAGTTCAAACAAAAAGTTGTTCCCGGCGATACGCTGCTGCTGAAAATGGAATTAATGAATCCTGTGCGCCGTGGTATTTGTGAAATGAAAGGAACTATTTTTGTTGGGGATAAAATTGCTGCAGAAGCCGAAATGGTTGCTCAGATTGTAAAGAAACCCAAAGTTAGAGTATGATTTCTCCGCTGGCCTCTATCCATCCAAATGCAAAACTGGGCAACAATGTAACCGTTGAACCTTTCGCTGTAATTCATGATCATGTAACCATTGGTGATGGAACGCATATTATGTCGCATGCCATTATCATGTCCTTCAGCCATATTGGAAAAAATTGCCGCATCTTTCCCGGCGCTGTCATTGGCAGTATTCCGCAGGACTTAAAATTTATTGGCGAAGAAACCACCGTTGAAATTGGCGATAATACAACCATTAGAGAATGCGTAACCGTAAACCGCGGCACAAAAGATAAATGGAAAACTGTAGTAGGCAACAATTGCCTGCTGATGGCCTATGCCCATGTGGCGCATGATTGCACGGTGGGCAACAACGTTATTCTTGCTAATGCCGTTCAGCTGGCTGGTCATGTGGATATTGGCGACTACGCTATTATTGGCGGATTGGCCGGTGCACACCAGTTTACACGCATTGGTGCACACACGTATATTGCAGGTCACACGGTTATTCGTAAAGACGTACCGCCTTATGTAAAAGCAGCCCGCGAACCTATGTGTTATATGGGGCTGAATATTGTGGGCTTGCAAAGAAGGGGTTTTGCACAGGAAAAAATAGATACAATCTCTCAAATTTATCACCTGCTATTTGTAGGCAATCACAGCACTTCCACAGCTATTGATTTGATCAATACAAAAATTCCGGACAGCGAAACCAAAGCTGATATTCTACAATTTGTACAGGAATCTAAAATCGGTATCATTAAGCGCTACTCAAAAAATGGCGTAGATGAAGATTAAGCTTTCCAATGCCGGTAAACGTTTCAATCGTGAATGGATCTTTCGTCGTGCCGATGTAGATCTTACTTCTGGTAATGCGTATGCTATTACAGGTCCTAACGGTTCGGGTAAATCAACACTGCTGCAAAGCATTGGTGGTATGCTGCAACTGAGCGAAGGAGCGATAGAAATGACTGATGATCCTTCGGCAAGCTCAAGACGGCAGATGACAGCAGAAAATGCCTACAGGCAAATTTCCTTTTGTGCTCCTTATTTAGATGTGATTGAAGAAATGACGCTGATGGAGTTCCTGCAGTTTCATAACCGCTTTAAATCTTTCATTGCAGGATTTGATGAAAAGAAAATCATTGAAGCCCTGGGCCTGCAAGCCGCTGCCAATAAACAGATCCGTTACTATTCCTCGGGCATGAAGCAAAGGGTAAAGCTGGCCCAAACTATTTTTTTTGATACAGCTATTGTTTTGTTGGATGAACCCACTACTAATTTGGACGATAAGGGCATTGAGCAATACCATGCGCTCATCAACAATTATTGCAAGGAACGTTTGGTAATTGTATGCTCTAACGATCCAATTGAATACAGCTTTTGCCAAACTGTAATCTCTGTTATGGACTTTAAATAGTGAATTGTCAGTAGTGAGTAGTCCTGCTGCACCATTCGTCTTTAATCAATTAATTTAACTGGCCACAAAATATTTCCCTTTCTAATTTGCTACTCACTATTGACAATTCACTATCATCAATGCATCGCTTCG
>JBQCHB010000192.1:0-12224 GCA_051955075.1 Flavisolibacter sp. | reverse complement strand
TCAAAAGTTTACATCCGACAGTTATTAGGATCGTGTGTAACAAGTTGGCTTTTGCAAGTTAGAGAAGAGTCTCAAAAAATCTGAAATCCAAAATCGTACATCGTAAAAAAATATGCTCCACAAAACAAAAGGCATCGTGTTGCGCAGTGTTAAGTATGGTGAAACCAGCCTCGTAGTGACTGTATTCACAGAATTGTTCGGGCTGCAATCCTATTTAGTGAATGGCGTAAGAACGGTTTCAAAAAAAGGCGGTACAAAAGCGGCATTATTTCAACCGGCAGCTATCCTGGATTTAATAGCTTATCATAACGAATTTAAAAACCTGCAGCGGTTGAAAGAATTCAAATGGGATTATTTGTACCATCATATTTTTTCTGATGTTCGAAAAAATGCAGTGGCTTTGTTTATGATAGAATTGCTCACCAAATGCCTGAAGCAGCCCGAAGCCAATGCCGATCTTTTTTATTTTACGGAAGATTCGCTTCATCATTTAGACGAAGCCAACGACACTGTAACTGCCAATTTTCCTTTATTTTTTGCATTGCACCTTGCTGTATTTTTTGGTTTCAGAATAAGCGATGAATATTCTGAAGACAAGCATTATCTCGACCTGGAAGAAGGAACATTTGTGGAAGAGCAACCACAGCATCCGCATTATTTGCAGGATCGTGAAGCAGCATTCGTATCACACATTTTAAAGACCATGCAGCCAACCGAATTACAAGAAGTGGCATTGAACCAGGAACTTCGCCGCAGAATTACACATGCAGTGGAAGAATATTACACATTGCATATACCGGATTTTGGAACGATGCGGACTTTGCCCGTGTTGCGTGAGTTAATGAGTTAGGTCTGCAGTCTTGTAAGGAAGCTAAGTATATTTCACAGTATTCTTTTCGCTGTTAATTCTTTTTCATCAATCAACACAACACCCGGCTTTTTCCCCCTCTCAAAACTGCCTAATTCGTCATCCATTTGCAAAGCCCTGGCACCGTTGATGGTAGCCCATTGCAGCATTTCTTGTAAAGAAACTTCAGGAAAATTTTTTCGGATGGTTTTGATTTCGTCAAGGATATTCAAACTCCAATTGCTGGCCAAACTGTCTGTACCCAACACAATAGCACAACCATTTTTTCGCAACATTTCAACAGGTGGTAATGCGTTTTCAATGTACTGGTTTGCATTCACACAAAGACAGAAAAAAGTTTGAGGTTTGAGGTTTGAGGTCTGAGGTTTGTAGGTTTCTTTTCTCTTGTTTGACGTCTCACGTTTCACATACTGAATGTCTTCTTCTTTTGTAAACGTGTTATGCACCAAAATGATATTGGCTGCTTTTTCAAGTTTATCAAAATAAGATTGCAGGCTGCTTTTTTTTGTAGGTCGGTGATGGGAATTATCAATATGCATCAGGCGGTACATTCTTTCAAAATCGCCGGTACCTTCTAAAAAAAATTCATCTTCAAACTTTGTCTCCTGGTTGTGTATGCTTACCGTTTTGCTTTGAAAATAAGGTTGAATTTGTTGCCATAAATCTTCAGAAACCGAATACGGTGCATGGGGAACAATAGAAAGGTTTTGAGTTTTGCGTTTGACGTTTGGCGTTGCGTATTCATCGTAAACTGCCTTTGCTCTTTCCAATCTGGCTTGCGAAACAGCAGGCAGCCAACCGCTGGCTTCGATAAAATTATAATAATGCAATCTTCCTTTTTGCTTTTGCTGAAGCGTTAATGTATTGTTGCAAATGTCACCTACCGCTACTATACCGTTGTTCAACATTTCATCTTCTGCAGTAGCAATAGCATTTAAAATTTCATCTTCCGAATGATGCCGTTCTGTAACTATTTTGAAAACAAAGTCAACTAACCCGGTTTTTTCAGGAATGCGTCCTTTCATGTGGCTTAACTCCAAATGGCAATGGCAATTGATAAGCCCCGGCGTTAAAATACCATCCAAATTTTCAATGTCAGCTCCCGCATCATTAATAGAAATTATTCCTTCTACTCTTTCATTTTCATCCACCACTAAAACGTTGTTCCCTATAAACCTGTATCCGTCAAAAATGGCAGAAGCCTTGAATTTTCTATATTTCATTAGGGTTCTAAAATACGCTCTTCTTAACGTTCTTATTCAGCATCATGTCTTAATTTTGCGGCCAATTTTTACCATGCTCGACAAACTGGAAGCTATAAAAGCAAGATTCGATGACTTAGGTGTTGCTCTCACCAATCCTGAGATCATTGGCGACAATAAAAAGTTTGGACAACTTTCCAAAGAATACCGCAGCCTCGAAAAAATTGTTGTGGCTTATAATGATTATAAAAAGGTGTTGGATGATATTGAGTTTTATAAAGAAGCCTTGAATGGTTCTGACGAAGAAATGCGTGAGCTGGCTAAAGTAGAATTGCCTGAGGTAGAAGAGAAAAAAGAAAAAATGGAAAGCAGCATCCGCCAAATGCTTATTCCAAAAGATCCGCAGGATGATAAGAATTGTATTCTGGAAATTCGTGCAGGTACGGGTGGCGACGAAGCCAGTTTATTTGCAGGCGATTTGGTAAGAATGTATTTACGTTATTGCGAACGCAGGGGTTGGAAAACAGCTTTGCTATCCGAGAATGAAGGTACTGTCGGCGGCTATAAAGAAGTACAAATTGAAGTGATTGGTGAGGAAGTTTATGGAACACTAAAATTTGAAAGCGGTGTGCACCGGGTGCAACGTGTACCCGATACCGAAGCCAGCGGCCGTGTGCACACAAGTGCAGCTACCGTTGCTGTAATGCCCGAAGCCGAAGAAGTAGATTTTGAATTGAAAGAGAGCGATGTGAAGATGGAAACTGCAAGAAGCGGCGGCGCCGGCGGACAGAACGTAAATAAAGTAGAAACAAAAGTTTTATTAACACACATACCAACCGGTACCGTCGTTATTTGTCAAACAGAACGAACGCAGTTGGGCAACCGTGAAAAAGCCATGCAAATGCTGCGTACAAAATTGTACGAAGAGCAGGTACGCAAGCAGGAGGAAGAAATTGCCCGGCATAGGAAAAGCCTTGTTAGCTCAGGCGACAGAAGTGCTAAAATCAGAACCTATAATTTTCCGCAAGGCCGCGTAACCGACCACCGCATTGGACTTACACTGTATAATTTGCACGAAGTGCTTGATGGCAACGTTCAGGAGTTAATTGATGCTTTACAATTTGCAGAAAATGCAGAAAAAATGGTGAAGCAAAATTAATGGGGGCACTATTGTAGATTTATTTTCCCGCCTGCTCATCATAACCATAAGTAATAATCGCAAGAGTTTTCACTTAGTAATTTGTCAGAAATTGTACAAAAAATTTTCAAATCAATTGGAATTCAGGTTGCAATGATTTTTTTGCATTCTTAATTTGTATCTGGCACCATTTTTTCTGATTATTCTTGTA
This sequence comes from Flavisolibacter sp., assembly GCA_051955075.1. GTDB lineage: Bacteria > Bacteroidota > Bacteroidia > Chitinophagales > Chitinophagaceae > Flavisolibacter. The sequence goes on along the minus strand of JBQCHB010000192.1, from coordinate 8,805 downwards.
GCCAAAGTTCTTTTAATTGTTTTTTAAAACCCTTAACACATTAACGGAAACAATTGGCAACATATTTGCGTTTAATTATTTAGTTCTTCTCACATAAAGCAGTCAATTTTCTCATAAGCAGTTAGTTTTGGTTGCGACCCCTGTTTCTACAGGGGTTTATTTTTTTTATTTACCCTTAACCAAACAACCAAACCTAAAATACTTCCTGCTGTATCTGCCAGCACATCATACATATCGAAGGAACGGTTAGGCACCCAAAGCTTCTGAACAACTTCTACCAAAAAACCATATACAATAGCTGCTGCCAAAATTATCCATAGCTTTTTAAGTAGCATAAAATTAAAAGCAGAGCAAAACAAGAAGATCAATATGGCAAATAGTCCAATGTGCACCCATTTGTCAATGTGTATACTGGCAAGCCAATGTTCTTTAGGCAAGGCAGAGCCCGGCAAAAAGAAAAGGATATTCATTATTAAAAACCAGGCTATAACTAATGCCTTGGATTGCAACCACCTTGCCTTCAACATTTTTTTCCGCAACATAGTATAAAATCAGTAATGAATGATGAGTAATGGGTTCGTGTTGTACGCAAAGCTTTTCAACGGCAGCCATCCGATACCTGTAGTTCGCCACTCATTACTGATTGTCACTACTCATATCATTACAATAAAGGGCCTTTTGCAAGGCCCATTAACCAACTATCATGACAGATGTAAACACATCTTTCAGTATTTTATAATTACGTAAAATTGAAGGAAGCAGATTTATAATTTACTTAAAACAACAGGCGTAGAAGTTGGGGCCGGGCTTCCGCCTTTCGGCTCTAGTGTAATGGCAAAAGCCTGTGCGTTTTGTACATTTTTCATACGGTATAACAGCCGCTCCTGCTTAACTTCTATCATACCAAGATCAATAGGCTGTCCATTTAATAAAGCCCACAGCTGGTATTGTTTGTCGGAGGCAGGTGTTGGCAAATTATTCAACATTAAGTACACGTCTTTACTCGTGGTATCCCAATAAATAGTAGCGTAAACATTCGGGTTCGAAGTACCCTGCATGGCAGCCATTTTTACATCCGGATTTTTCAACAATTCAGCGTCTTGTTTCATAGTGTCTAACCGTGCAGTAGATTGTTGCAATTGAGTTTGCAGATCCTGATTAGCAACTTGCAGATCTTTGTATTTATTGTTGACGTTAATAGCCCAGTAAGCTGTACCCGCCAACAAAATGATAGAAGCAGCAGCAACCCATTTCCAAATACCTATTCTTCTAACAGGTATTTCATCCTCATCTAAGGAATATAAAGTAGTGCCAGCCGCCGGTGTTGCAATTTTTTCTTCAATGGCTTGCTTTAAGTGAATAGGAGTTGGTACCGCATCGGAAAGCAATCGTTCTTCCAATGCCATCTCAAAAGAATTTCTTGCCGCTGCCACTTCAGGGTAAGAAGCACACATAGCTTCGAATTCCTTTCGTTCGGCCTCGGTAGCTATGCCCAGTACACAGCTTTCTATAATTCCACTTGATATGTATTCTTTTATGTTCACCTTTATGACAATAATGCTCTTAGTTGCGTTAATGCACTACGAATGCGGGTTTTTACCGTTCCCAGCGGTATATCCAGCGCTTTGGCAATTTGCTCATGCGTGAAGCCCTGGAAATATGATAGATCAATCAACTGCCTTTGCTCATCTCTCAGCTTCAACAATATTTTTTTCAGACCATAATCGTCTGTACCGGGCTTTACGCTTAGTTGAATGTTTTCAATGTCACTTAAAGATTGTTGCCTTTGTGATTGCTGAAAAGCCTTCGATCTTGTTTTATCAATAGCAGCATTGCGGGCAATGTTCAACATCCAGGTAAATAAACGGCCCTTCGCTTCGTCGTACGATTCTATACTGCGCCAGATATTTACAAAGGTTTCCTGCAACACATCACTGCTAAGCTCTTCTTCAATCACAATTTGCTTAATTACTCCATACAAAGCACCAGAATAATGGTCATATAAATAACCAAAAGCCTGGTTGTCCTTGTTGCGTAAGGAGCTTACCAATTCCTGTTCTTCGTATGTAAGTTTGGCGCCCAATAGTTGGTTATAAGCTGTGGCGAAGCATCAAATAATTTACGTAAGGATTTGTCCTTCAGATTTGTTATTAACCTACGAGGCCTTGATAAGCGGCAGCATCCATTAATTCATTTACATCTGCTGCACTGGCCACCTTCATTTTTACCATCCAGCCTTCGCCGTAAGGATCTGTATTTACCAATTCAGGATTGGCATTCAACTTCGGATTTACTTCGGTAACGCTGCCATTAACAGGCAGGTAAAGATCAGAAACCGTTTTTACGGCTTCCACCGTTCCAAACACATCGCCTGTATTCAGTTCCTGTCCTACCGTTTCAATTTCCACATACACGATATCGCCTAACTCATGCTGGGCAAAATCAGTAATGCAGATTGTTGCAACATCGCCTTCCAGGCGAATCCATTCGTGGTCTTTTGTATAGCGTAAGCTCTCGGGAAAATTCATGATTGCTGTTTTGAAATTTAGCTGCAATATTAATCACAGATTTTGGGATTGGGATTGATTTCGCAGATTTCTTGTCAAATGAGGCTTCCCATATAAAACGCCGACTTTATTTTGACTTGCCAACTTTATCAACCTATCAATTCTTTAACCAATCAACCTTTCTTCCGCTTCACCAGCTTTGCTTTGATAATTCTTATATCCTTCAAAGGCCTGTCCCGGTCTTGTTCTTTACTGGTAGGCGTAGCGCCAATTTTATCTACCACATCCAACCCTTTAACTACTTCACCAAACACGGTATAGTTTTGATCAAGCTGCGGCGTGCCGCCAATCGTTTTATAATATTCTCTTTGCTCCGGCAAAAGTTTTCTTCCGCCCAACCGCACTATTTCTACCGAGTCTAATTCTTTGTCTGTAAACGTTCTACCCTGCACAATATAAAACTGGCTGGCACTGCTTCTTTTTTCGGGATTATTGTCTCTTGCTGCCGCCAATACTCCTTTTTTATGAAACAGCGTTGTTCTGAATTCCGCGGGTATGGTATAACCCGGACCGCCATTACCAAGTGGTTGATGCGCTATCGCTCTTTTGCTATTAGGATCGCCAGCCTGTATCATAAAATTTTGAATAACCCGGTGAAAAAGTACGCTGTCGTAATAATGCGATTTCACCAGCCGCAAAAAATTATCGCGATGTAATGGCGTGGAGTCATAAAGGCGCAAAACAATTGTTCCTTCTGTCGTTACCAACGCTACGTCTCTTTTCCTGTCTTTCTTTTTAAGCTTTACATCTTGTTGTGCATGAAGAAAGGTTATAAACAGTAAGCTGCAGGCGGCAAGTAAAACAACCTTGCGCAAGATTTTTATCATAACAATCCCTGATTTTGAAAATAGAGAAGAATATGGTCTTTTAAAAAGTTCTCCTGTTCATGCGGCAGCATAGCAGGCATAGATTTCAATTGTTTAAAATGTGGCCAGCCATCTTCGTCTACGTGCGAAAGTTCGTAATAGCCGCTGGGTGAAAGAATCGTACAAATAGCAATATGCATCAGGTCCTGTTTTTGTTCTTTTGAAAATTTCTTGCGTATATCGCCCAGTTCCTGGATGCCGATTAAGAATAAAACACTTTCCACGTCTGGCTTTTTTTCAAAACGTTCCATTAACTTTTCTTCCAGCTTCCACCAACGCACCTGCAAATCATCACTACCTAACATAAATTATTTTTAGTAAGCACGAAGGTAGAGGTACCAGATGAGAAAGTAAAAAGCCCGGCTACTCAATAACACCTGCAATCTTTGCAGAATCCAATTCATTTATCTTTGCACATTCCAAAATCATAGAACATGCTGCAGCTGGCAACTTTACGAAACAACACAGATTTAGTAAAAGAACGTTTGGCTATAAAGAATTTCAAAGAAGTGCACTTAGTAGATGAAATTATTGCGCTGGATGATGAAAGGAAAAGCCTTACGTTTCAGTTTGATGATACAAAAGCTAAGGTCAATGCAGCTTCCAAAGAAATTGGCTTGCTTATGAGCAAAGGTCAAAAAGAAGAAGCTGAAGCCCGGAAGAAAGACGTAGAATCATTCAAAAATCAACTAAACCCGGTACAGGAAAAATTAGATGCTGTTGAAAAGCAGTTGAACGACTTATTGGTAAAACTGCCTAATCTTCCTTCACAAAAAGTTCCTGAAGGAAAAACACCGGAAGACAATGAAACTGTAAAAACAGGCGGTACAAAACCTGATTTGTATGCAGGCGCCGTTCCGCATTGGGACCTTGCTAAGAAATACGACCTTATCGATTTTGAACTGGGCAATAAAATCACGGGCAGCGGCTTTCCTGTTTACAAAGGCAAAGGAGCCAAACTGCAAAGAGCTTTGATACAATATTTTTTGGAATACAATACACAGGCTGGTTATGCAGAGTATATGCCGCCACTAATGGTGAATGAAGCATCGGCTTATGGAACAGGACAACTACCGGATAAAGAAGGCCAGATGTATCATGTTACGGAAGACAATTTATATCTTATTCCTACCGCAGAAGTGCCGGTTACCAATATTTACCGCGATACGATGTTGAAGGAAGTTGATTTGCCCGTAAAGATGACAGCATACACACCTTGCTTCAGGCGTGAAGCGGGAAGCTATGGCAAGGATGTGCGTGGATTAAACCGCCTGCATCAGTTTGATAAAGTAGAAATCGTTCAACTCGTCCATCCCGATAAAAGTTATGATGTTCTGGAAGAAATGGTGGAGCATGTAGAGAAATTGATCCAATCCTTAGAACTGCCTTACCGCATTCTGCGTTTGTGCGGTGGCGATATGAGTTTTACATCGGCGCTTACTTACGACTTTGAAGTGTTCAGCGCTGCACAGGAAAGATGGCTGGAAGTAAGTTCTGTTTCCAACTTTGAAAGCTATCAAACCAACCGCATGAAGATTCGTTTCAAAGACAGCAATGGTAAAAACCAATTGGTTCATTCGTTGAACGGAAGTTCTTTGGCGCTACCAAGAATTCTTGCCTGTCTATTAGAAAACAACCAGGATGAAAACGGCATTAAGTTACCCATTGCCTTGCAGGGCTATTTTGGAAGTGAAATGATTTAACCTTTGTTAACCAAGCCGTTTTTTGTTAGTTCGGTTTCAACCATTAGTTTTAATGTTCAATCATCAAACATGAAAAAAGCCATCACTATTGTATCGCTTGCACTATTGGTATTTGCCTGTAGCAGAAAAACAACGAACACTGCACAAACAACTACTGACGCACCAACTACTACTGAAACAACGGCTACTGTAAATGCAGAACATGCAGCCATGGTAGAACAAGGTAAAACAGTGTATACTACCCGTTGTAACCGCTGTCATGGATTAAAAGATGTTACAGCTTACACAACCACACGCTGGGACGGTATTTTAAAAAGCATGATACCAAAAGCAAAATTGGATTCAACACAGGCACAGCAGGTAACGGCTTATGTAATGGAGAACGCAAAAAAATAATTGCAGCCCATAACTTTTTATTAGGATAATTTGATGTTAAAGCAGAACAGTGATGTTCTGCTTTTTCTTTTTGTTGTTCAAATTAGCAGAAACAAAATCATTTACTCATGAGAAAATTTACACTCTTAACAGCAGCCTTTTTATTTATCGCTTCATTGACAAATGCGCAAATCTCCAGGGGAACAATTTTGCTTGGTGGAAGTATTAGCGCCAACACAAACAAAACCAAAAATGGGAACGATGAAAGCAAATCGAATGGCTTTTCTATTTATCCTGCCGTAGGTTTCACTGTAAAAGACAATACTGTTGTAGGTGTAAGAGGCGGTTATAGCCATTCAAAAAGCGATTATAATAATAGTTATCCCGAACAGGAAAACAACGGCTATTCTCTCGGCGTGTTTATGCGCAAATACCTTTCTTTAGGTAAAAATTTTTATCTATTTGGAGAAGGCGGCCTGGGATACAACCATCAAAACAATTCACAAACATCCAGCATTGATTCAAAATATATTTCAAAAGGAAATGGAGTCAGTGCGAATCTTTACCCTGGAATAGCGTATGCACTTAATAAGAGAATTCATCTTGAAGCAAGCATTAACAACTTGATTAGCCTGGGTTACTACACATCAAAAACTGAAAATATTACCATAGCGGGTCAATCCTCTTCAAAATCAAATGGATTCTCTTTTGATACTAACGTTAGTGCTTCAGTTCCATTGAGTCTTGGCTTTCGTTTTGTTTTGGGGAAATAATTTTGTTTATGTTGATCATGAGGAGTTGTCCTTCGGGCAGCTCCTTTTTTGTTAATGCTTTCATTAAACTTGCACCGTAATTCATAGTCTCAAGCCAAACCATCACTTCCTAATGGCCTCTACTCAACTTAAAAATCAGCACTTGATGTGGCGTGCAGGTTTCGGTCCTGCCGCCGACCAGTTAGAACAATTAAAAAATATTTCTCCTTCGCAATTATTTAAAGCGCTGCAACAAGCCTCGGCCAAAAAGCCTGAGTATATTGATGCTACAGATGATTATTTAAAAGGTTTGGTACAAGGCATTCAGGAAGAAGGCTTGCGCAAGAAAGATCTGGATAAAGAAGAACGGAAAAATGTGGCGCAACAAACCCGCTATGCCATCAGAAGTCTTAATCTTTTTTGGCTTGATGAAATGGTGCATAGTAAAGCGCAGCTGCGGGAGAAGATGGCCTTCTTCTGGCACGGCCACTTTGCCACCCGCAACCTCAACGTTTTTTTTCAACAGGGCATTTTAGATGTGATCCGCCAAAATGCTTTAGGCAGCTTTAGAGACTTGCTGCACGAAGTTTCCAAGACCGCTGCCATGCTCAATTTTTTAAATGCCAATCAAAACCGCAAAGGCCATCCCAACGAAAACTTTGCCCGAGAAGTGATGGAATTGTTTACACTGGGACGCGGCAATTATACCGAGCATGATATAAAAGAAGCTGCCCGTGCCTTCACCGGTTGGGGTGCCAACATTAAAGGCGATTTTGTCTTTAGAAGATTTCAACACGATACAGGCACTAAAATCGTGTTAGGCAAAACCGGAAACTTTGAAGGCGAAGACGTGCTGGATATTTTGCTTGAACAAAAACAAACCGCCCGATTCATTACGCAAAAGCTCTATCGCTTTTTGGTAAACGATGAGGTTGATAAAGAAAAACCGGAATGGTTAGCCGATCGATTTTACAAAACTGATTACAACATCTCCAAACTGCTGGAAGATATTTTTACCAGCGATTGGTTTTACGATGAAAAAAATACCGGCGTCAAAATCAAATCGCCAATTGAACTGTTAGTTGGCATACGTCGAATGTTGCCGATGGATATTCAAAACGACGAAGCACAATTGATTGTACAACGCATTTTAGGGCAAACTCTTTTTTATCCGCCCAATGTAGCGGGCTGGCCCGGTGGTAAAGCATGGATTGATAGCTCCACGCTGATGATGCGGATGCGTCTTCCACAACTTATAAATGACCAGGATGAACTGAACGTAGCACCTAAAATGGACGATGACCAAATGATGGGAAGACAAGACAATGAAGTGGTAATGGCAAAAGCAAAAAAGATAAATGGCAAGATTGGGAAACCCATAAATGCAATCATTGAGTGGAGCAGCTATACTAAAAACTTTGAAGCCGTACCCAGGGAAAACTTATTGAGTGCCATTGCTGAATCGCTCTTGCAAACCAGGCTAAGTGTGCCTGACGATGTTATCAAAAATTCAGCCGACAGCTCAGGCCGCGAAAGCTTTATTAAAACTGCTACCGTACAGTTCATGAGTATCCCGGAATATCAGATGTGTTAGATACGCCGCAACCCACAAACATCAAAACTATTGTTCACAGTTCAAATCAAATAGCTAACACTTTAAACTGGAAAAATGATTATTAAACGCCGCGAATTTTTACAAGTAGGTTCTTTGGCCACCGCTTCGTTTTTCGTGCCCAAATTTTTGAAAGCCTTTGAAACCGGGAAGTTGGTGCCGCCAGGCAATAAAGTAGTAGTGGTGCTGCAATTAAGCGGCGGCAATGATGGTTTGAATACGGTCATTCCTGTTCGCAATGATATTTATTATCGTAATCGTCCGCGGTTAGGCATTGAAAGAACAAAAGCTTTATCAATCACTGATGAAGTGGGCCTGCATCCAGCACTTACAGCTTTTGCAGATGCATACAACGATGGCTCCTTAGGCATTTTAAATAGTGTTGGTTATCCTAACCCTGACCGTTCGCATTTTCGCAGCATGGACATTTGGCAAACCGCCAGCCAAAGCAGTGAATACATCACCAGCGGCTGGATTGGCCGTTATTTAGATGCTCAATGCAATGGCTGTGCACACCCTACTCAGGCATTGGAGGTAGATGATGTGCTAAGTCTTGCACTGAAAGGACAGCATATAAACGGACTTGCGTTTAAAGATCCCAAACGTTTGTTTGGCACCAGCAATGAAAAGTTTTTTAAGGACGTTTCAAAACTTCACGCCGACCATCACGATGAACAACCCGTAGACTATTTATACAAAACCATGGCAGAAACATTATCCTCTGCAGACTATATTTTCAAACAATCAAAGTTGCATCCTTCTACGGCCGAATATCCCAACACCAACCTGGGTAAGGATTTAAAAACAATTGCATCGCTTATTTATTCTGAAATCAATACCAAAGTATATTACGTTTCGTTGGGAAGTTTTGACACGCATGTAAACCAGGAAGCGCAGCAGCAACGTTTGTTCAAAGAAATGAATGATGCG
>JBQCHB010000191.1:0-24735 GCA_051955075.1 Flavisolibacter sp. | reverse complement strand
CAATACATTTAAACTGCTGCACAATTTGTATGAATACAATTTGATCGAATTAATTCAGCAAAAAATAAACAGTGGCACGCCTTATATTGGCTGGAGTGCAGGTGCTAACCTTACAGGAAAAACTATTTGTACTACCAACGACATGCCCATCATTGAACCGAAAAGCTTTGCAGCGTTAAACATTTTTCCCTTTCAAATTAATCCGCATTACTACAATATTTCCATTGAAGGTTTTCACGGAGAGACAAGAGATGAACGACTGGGGGAATTTCTTACACTCAACACCTCCGCAAAAATTGTTTGCCTGCCCGAAGGCACAGCTTTGCAACTTAAAAATGATATGCTGAGTTTTATAGGAAAAACAAACGGCGTGGTAATGTACTGTAAGGATGGAGACGTTAAAAAAGAAGAACTTATTCCGCATAGTGATTGTTCGCATTTGATGGAATAAGAGAACGATATCTTTAGATTGAAAGAGAAATGCTCTTTTATTTTCAATTCAATAAATCAACGGTCCCGATCTGCTGAATGAGATTCACTGGCAAGATGAATTCAAACCAATTGTTTCCTTTTTTATCCTGCGGAGAATAGCCATTATCCAATAAATGGCTCACCCGAAACCCGAACGATACAGGCAATTGATTCCACCATTTGGTATCGAAATAAATTTCTCCGCCCACGCTTCTTAAATTGGCGGTATTGGCTTTGCTTCTTGAATACACTTTTGTAAAATCGTAAAAGACATTTCCTCTTAATCTTTGAAAATAGACAATACTGGCAATACCAAAATCAGGATAAGCAATAGGGAAATGATAGTTGCCTGCGACCTTCCACATTCTTGAAAAATACGCATCGTCATAACCTCTTGAAGCCGGGAAAAGATTGCTGAATACAACATTGTTGGTATCCGTTTCCTGGAACGAGCCATTCAGCACAATGCTATGATTGCCGAAGGAAGGCAGGTACAAAAATGAATTACCGTAAAACTGATAACCTTTGCCTGATAATAAATGCCGGTGTTGCAATAAAGTATTCCAGCCAAGTTTTGGGTAAATGTGCTGTACGGCTCTTGGCAAATAATGCGACCAGGAAATAAAGTGCCGCAGGTAACTGCGATTTTGAACAGTAAAAGAATCTTTGTAAAAACCTGTTGGCATCAGGCGGTTAAAAACATAATCCGATCCAAAATCAAGGAACTTATATGTTTTCCCCTTTGTAAAATTTAAAGGAATACTGTAACCGCCTCTTATCTCAAATTGATCTAACGTCAATGTGCCTTGTGAAAAATCTAAATGACGATTGTAAGTGTATTCTGCACCTGCGCTCAATACCGGGAAGAAGCCGCCGTAAGCCGCATTCCAGCCCACGCCATGCGATGATTCGTTTTGATTATAGCGATAAAAAAACTCGTTGGAGAATGTGCTCAGGATATTATCGCTGTATAAACTGAAAGTAAATTCGGGATCTGTATAATCCGGCGCCCAGCTATGAAAATTAAATAAGCCTGTAGATTTGCTGTAACGCTTTTCGGCAAAGCGGCGTGTAGAAGCATTGTTTAAATTATGCTGAAGCGCTACAGGATATAAGCTTGCTCTTTCAGGCCATGTCATCCTGTTGATCTCACTCCGCGAAGATGTATTCAACGCAGCAGTTTGTAATTGCAAGCCTTCGGCTGTAAAGTGAGACCACACCAAAGAATCTTCGAACACTGCAGGATAATAATTTCCTGTTTTATCGTTGGTTAGTTGAAAAATGGACTTGTCCTTCAACCGTACTGCATAAACATCGTCGTTAGCATTGGCGTCGGATATAAAGTAAACGGTGTTGCCGGCAACAAAGGGCAAGCCAACCGTGTTGTATGAAAAGGGAATCACTTCCTGCCAATGACCATTGTTTAGATCCAAAACCTGCAACGCCGTTTTTGAATCAGGCGTACGGGTAGCCACTACAATTTTGTCTTCATCAACAAACCGGGGATTCAAATAATAATAATCGTGTACTGAAGGAATTTTCTTTATTACCGATCCATTGTCAGCATTTAAAACCTGCAATTCCGTTTGCAAAGAATCGTTGATGCGAACAACGATAATTTTATTACCCGAAGGCGAAAAATCGGGTGTAAAATATTTTGCTTTGCCGGTCAATCTTTTTTCTACACCTGTGGCTATATTTTTTACTACTATGTCATTGTAGTCAATCAGGTTCCAGCGTGGATGGGTACTGTAAGCGGTGTAAACAATTTTTCCATTGCGATAGCCAAACCACTCTTCTGAACTAATGCTTTGCTGCCCCAGGCGATGTTCGCCATTTTTATCTCTTATATAAAACGCAGGAATTTTATTGTAAGCTGTTTTCAAATACAGCAACGAGTCCTTTGAAATGTATTGAGGAAAATAATAGCTGGAAACGGTTTTACTTTTAGCAGCAACAACTTCTTTTCCATCACCTAATTTTTGCTGATAGAATTCGAATGCTTCTTTACGAAAAGTTTTATAATCTACACCGGTATATTTTTTTATGGCTTTTTGAAACGGATAAAACAATCCTTTGAAGGCGCTGGCATCGTGTGTCACCTTTTCCCAAAAATCGCTGCCATATTTTAAGTAACCATAATTGACCAATAAATAACCTAGCGGGTAATGGTTGGGTACATAATCTTTAAAAGAACCGTTGCGCAGCTTTTGCCAGCTATAATTTTTACCTTCCAGCCACAGGCTGTTATAGCTGCTTAAAAAATAAGGCAACCGGCCGCGGCCCTGCTCTGTAAAAGCCGTTTCTGCATGTACGGCATCTCCTTCAAAAAACCAATCGGGGACAGTGAGTGCATTAGCTAACGCCAAACCTTGTTCGCCAAACAAATAGTAAAAACCTTTGCTCAAACCATTTCTGAAATTATTGTACTGTCGCACATGGCGGTATTCGTGTATAGCCAGATTTTCTTCCCACGGCAAGTTGCCGAAATCAAAAACATTGGAAGACGGAATTAAGTAATACTCACTTTTGAAAGGCGCCAATGCCACATAACCGTTGGCCAGCGTGGTGCGGCTGTGCAAAACAATATTGACCTTTCTAAGTTTATTGCCAATTGAGAAAGAAGTATCTGCAGCCTGCCAGTGAATGAGTGTGGCAATGCGTTGCGCCTCTTCTTCCGCACCTTTTGTATAAATAATGCGGGCCGTATCGGTATTGATCTGCCGCCACTGCGTAGAAGGTGGAAAACCACCAAAATTTTGTGCCGATGTAGTATTTGCGATGATGAATAAAGCCAGGAGGATCTGAATCCGTTTCATACAAAAAAGATAAGGAAATAGTACGGATAAAACGGGAGGTAAGAATTTATAAATGAGCGATGACAGAGCAGTAACGCAAAGAGCACAAAGAAAACGCAAAGTCCCCATAGCTATCGGGAGCAAAGACCTTTGCGTTCTTTTGCGAATCACTCAGCGGTCTTTGCGTTACTAAAAAAGCTCAATAAAGTTCTGAATGTATAAGAGTGCGGTGCAAGGGACTATGAATAAAACACCAACTCTTTATCAATGCGCATCTATACTTAATTTTTTGGCAATGGCCTCTCCCATTGGCTCCGAGGAATAGCCATAACCGTTTACCAGCACACCTTTCAGTGCATTGCTGGATTCAATGCCATACACAATGGCTTCATCGCCGGGATCACTGTTGCCTTCAAAGCGGATCACTTCTTTAATTTCAAAATCATCCGGATTAAATCTTTGCGCATTGCAAACAATACAGTTTTCCTGCAGGTTAAAATCTTCTGTATAACCTTTCTTTTTCAATTCATCAATGGCATGTGCAACGGAATCGTATTGGTACATATCAAAACATTAAGTTCATAAAGTTAAGTGATAGAACTTAGTGAACCTGATCAGACCGTACGCCAATATAAAATGCGTTAATAAAACTGCCCGTATAAAAACGGGCAGCACATTCGAATGATTTGATTTCTATTCTAATTGACTCCGGCTAATTGTAAACTCACTTTTTTTAATGATTTAGAAATGATGGCTTCCTTTTCCGTAATGCTATCCGGCAGCAGCACCACCGAAACAGAATTATCCAAAAACCATGAAGCATTTTTTAGTTTCTCCACGTGAATTAATCCCAGAAGATACTGCCTGTCCTCGGTGCTGTGAAATTCTGAAACCTGCTCAAAGTCCCATTTATTCACTTCTGACCAATCGTTGAAGCTGACGAACACTTTTAAATAATAAGCATTGGTAAGGTGATATTTTTCTTTTCGGTTTAGCTTTTTGTACTCATACTTGTACTCATAACTTAAGGCAGAAATATCGCTGATAACAGCAGATGAAGTGGGATAACGGCCAGCACCTTTACCATATAAAAACTGCTTATCTGCTAACTTACTTTCAATGATCACACCGTTGTATTCATTTTTTACACGAAACAACTGGCTTTCTTCTTTTACAAATTGCGGCAGCACAAAGGCAGCTACTTTACCGTTCGATAATTTGTATGCCTGTGCAGTGAGTTTTATCTGATAAGCTTTTTCCTCAGCAAATTTTGTGTCGGTTGCATGCAGGCGTGTAATGCCAAGGTGCAACAATTCTTCAGGTTTTGTAATAATGCCGTAAGCATGCGCAAGCAGTATGGTCAACTTATTTGTGGCATCAAGACCTTCTACATCCAGGGCCGGGTTGCTTTCGGCAAAGCCCAGCAGCTGTGCTTTTTGCAAAGCTTCCTGGTAAGACAAGCCTTCATCAATGATCTTGGTAAGGATATAGTTGGTAGAACCATTTACAATGCCGCAAACGCTTTGCAACAAATCGTTATCGTAGTACTCTTCCAAATTCCTGATGATAGGAATGCTGCCGCAAACAGCAGCTTCGTATAAAAACGAAACGCCGTTTTCATTTTGCAATTGAATCAGTTCTGGTAAATGCTCAGCGATCATCTTTTTGTTGGCACTCACCACCGATTTTTTATTCTTCAGTGCTATGCTTACGATTTTATAAGCCTCTTTTGCATCGTCAATCAATTCAACGATCAGGTCAATTTGCGGATCGTTCAATATCTCTTCATAGTTTGTAGTAAATAAAGAGGCAGGTGCATCTCTTTCCTTTTCTGCATGTTTGATACATACTTTTTTTATAGAAGCACTTAGCGATGGTGTTTGTTGCAGCACTTTGTAAATGCCCTCTCCCACTACGCCAAATCCGAACAAACCAATTTGTAGAACCTTATCCTGTTTCATTGTAATTATTTAAAAGTTATTTCTGATTTTAAAGCATCACACATTAAGCGGAAGCTGTTAAATAAAAGTGTAGTATAAAATATATAGCGTCGTAAGGCCAAAGGCCAGGAGATTAATGTATGCCTTGCGGCATACAACAACAACAGCTACAACAAGCCTGCTCAAATCTGCCTGCAGTTGTACTTATATGTTGCTTCGTATTCATGCGGTGCTACAAATTTATACCAAACATTTTCCGGTGCCTAGATACTTAATTGCTTTTTTTCTGTTAAAACATTGGCGGTCTCAATTGCTGCAAGTTGGTTAAATGCCTGTTCAAGGTCTTTGATAAGATCTTCGGCTTCTTCCAAACCTACTGACAAACGGATCAAACTATCACTTACACCTGCAGCTCTTCTTTTTTCTGCAGGTATCGATTTATGTGTCATGTTAGCCGGGTGAGAAAGAAGGCTTTTGATGCCGCCCAGGCTTTCAGCCAGTTTAAATAATTTGGTAGAAGTAGCAAACTTAACGGCAGCCTCTTCCGTATCGTCTTTAAATCTAAAAGATACAATGCCACCAAAGCCTTTTGCCTGCTGTGCTGCTATATTATGATTAGGATGTGATTTCAGACCTGGGTAGAACACTTTGTCAACTGCCGGATGTTGTTCCAGATATTCGGCGATCTTTTGTGCGTTCTCACAATGCTGTTTTATGCGCAGCGGCAATGTTTCAATGCCCCGGATTACCAGCCAGCTATCAAAAGGAGAAAGAATAGCGCCGCAGGCATTTTGAATGAATTTGATCTTCTCTCCCAGTTCTTTTTCTTTGGTTACTACCAGGCCTGCAATCAAATCGCTATGACCGCCCAAATATTTGGTAGCCGAATGCACTACAATATCAGCTCCCAGCGCCAAAGGTTTTTGTAAGGCGGGTGAAGCAAAAGTATTATCCACGCAAAGCCAGCACCCTGAAGCCTTTGCAATTTTAGCAATCGCAGCGATGTCCGAAATTTTCAGCGTAGGATTGGTTGGCGTTTCAATCCAAATCAATTTTGTTTTTGGCGTGATGGCATTGAACACGTTTTCAGCATCAGTAGCATCCACATAATTTACCGTGATGCCAAACTTTTGATATATCTGAGTAAATAAACGAAAAGCGCCGCCATAAATATCATCCACTGCTAAAATCTCATCGCCGCTTTCCAGCAACTTTACCACAGCATCAATAGCAGCCAGACCGCTACCAAAAGCTGCTGCAACTTTTCCTTCTTCCAACTGTGCAATAAGGTCTTCCAAAGCGGCTCTTGTAGGATTACCGCTCCGGGCATAGTCGTAACCTTTGTTAACGCCTGGCGCTTCCTGTACAAAAGTGGAAGTTTGATAAATAGGGACCGAAATAGCACCGGTTAATGGATCTACAGGAATGCTGTGAATAATTTGCGTTGTGTTGCTCATCTTTTAAGATTTATCTCCACGCAGGAGTTTTAAAAATCAGGTTTAAGATCGGCTTATCAAAAAAGAGAGAGAAACGCACCTATCGGAAGAATTTGCAACAAAAAAGCTCTTCCGATAAATCAGAAGAGCTTTCAATATTTTAAGTACAACGATGTAAAGCTTTGATCTGACTTATCTGTCACGCAATGTTCCTGCGTGCTGGAGTTGGCACCTTACCGCATTGCTGCAGCAGGTTGTCAAGGCTTCAAAGGGCCATTTCCCTCAGCCTTTCTTGATAAGTAATGAAAAAGAACTGGCGCAAAGATAAAGTGGATTTTTTTTGATGAACAAATTTTTTTTGTACCTGGCGTTCATCCATTGATTAAACTTACGTTGTTCCGATAGCTATCGGGACACTCTTCAACGTTCTGTTTTCTATTGAGCAAAAGCCCCGAAGCTCAAATATGTTTTGGGTTTAAAAAATAATTTTAATAACCAGGATTTTGCGGCAGTGCATTACCCAGGTCAATTTCTCTTTGCGGAATAGGCAATACCAATTTGGGATCATTGTACGCAATGCCGCTAACACTAAGCTTTAATCTTTTTACAGTAAAGAAACGGTCGCCTTCAAAGGCCAGTTCCAAATATCTTTCTTTGACGATCATATTTACATCTGTAATAGCACCCAGGGGAGAAAGGCCGGCTCTTTCCCTGATAATGTTTACATCTTCCAGTGGCGTATTCGGCCCTACCTGGGCCCCGCTTCTGAAATTTGCTTCAGCTCTTGTCAAATACATTTCCGCTAAGCGAATTACAGGAATGGTCTTGTACAGATCTCTCCATTTAGACGTCATAAAACCTTCGGAGCCAGAAATACTCCCACCCTCATAAAAGAACTCGCCGCGACTGTCACCTGCTTCATATTTCGCCAGGTGCGCCGGCGTAATTTGTATCTCGCCCCTCCCCACAGGATCGCTGGAATAAAAAGTAGTGATACCAAAGTTAGAGGTGCCCGAATTGCTCTGGCTTGTCTGTTGAATAGCAAAGATGTCTTCCGGCGAATTGCTTGCATTGTTGAACGCTTTATCAAAAGTGGAAACAAGACTGAATGCACCTGACTCGATCACTTCATTGGCAGCTGTTGCAGCTTCGGGATATTTGGCCTGCGATAAATAGACACGGGATAAAAATGCAAGTGCTGCATATTTTGTTGCCCTGAAGTTGTCCGCTTCTCCAGGCATTTTTTCAGAAGCATCTTTTAGATCATTTACAATTTGTGTATATACTGCTTCTACCGAGGCACGGGGCAGTTTGTCTCTCGAAGGATCGTAACCCGAAACAGGTTCCAGGATAAGCGGCACGCCTGGATTAGCCGTTGTGTTGCCGGCTGAGTAAGGCTGCGCAAAAAAATTGACGAGATAATAATACGTAACACCACGAAGAAATTTAGCTTCGCCTTCCACCTGCATTTTCTCATCCCCCGTTAACACATCAAGTTTGCTTAAAACCAAATTGGCAATAGCAATGGTTTGATAAGAGTTGGCCCATACCTGGTAAATCTCGCCGGCACCTTTTGTTTGTGCATGCTGGTGCAGATCTCCATAGGTTTCAAAAGTGCCTTCCCAATCGATGTCTCCGTTGTTAATGAGCAGCTCTCCGAACGTATTGTATTTCTCACCAAAAGCATTGGCGTTTTGCCAGGTTGAGTAGCCACCGAACAACACGGCTTTTACATCGTCAGCAGTTTTTATTTGCTCCGGCGGTACCGTATTTTGCGGCAGCACATCCAGCTTTTTATTGCAGGCTGCAACCAGCACCATTAAAACAAACAAATTTTGTATTCCGAATTTCATAATTGTATTTATTATTAGTGAAGCCTTGTGTTAGAATTTTATATCAATACCGACCGTGATTGTCTTTGGCTGAGGAATAGTATAAAAATCAACGCCGCCGGAAATGTTTGAAACACCTGATACCCGTGTTCCCAGTGTGTTCACTTCGGGATCGCTTATGTAATTTGTTTTTGTCCACAGATTATAGCCTGCTACATAAAATCTTGCACTGTTGATCTTAAAAAATTTTGTGGCGCTTGGTGGTAAGTTATATCCTATACTTAATTGGCGAAGCCTTATGTAAGAACCATCGTATATCCAGCGTGAAGAAGTTCTTTCGCCATTCCCGAAAATATAACTGAGCCTTGGCACGTCGGTAATATCACCGGGCTTTTGCCAACGATTCAGTATATCTTTTGTTTGGTTATCCCTGCCGCCGCCAAAACCCGATGACATAAAGCGGCCTGCATTATTATAAATTTCATTGCCCTGCACAAAAGTGAAGAATATGCTCAGGTCGAAACCTCTGTAAGAAAAGTTATTGGTGAAACCTCCTGTGTAATCGGGGTTTGGATCGCCAACCACCACTCTCTTTGCAGCATTGTAGTCATTGGTAGGTTTATCATCTTCGCCTAAATAAAGTGCATCACCATTATCAGGATCAACACCTAAAAACTTTTGCATGTAAAAAACACCGATCGGTTCTCCTTCAACTGCTCTTTGAAAACTGCTGCCTTCAATTACCTGGCCCTGTATATTTTTTACCTTGTTTTTATTGAAGCCAATATTGAAAGCAGTACTCCATTTAAAATACCTGCCGTCCACATTGCGGCTGTTCAGCGACAACTCAATGCCTTTGTTTTCGAGACTTCCAATGTTTTGATAAATAGTATTCAGGAAATTGATGTTATCAAAATATCCATTGGTGGCCGGTACATTAACTGCCAGCAACAGGTCTTTTGTTTGCTTGTTGTAAGCATCAACCTCACCCGAAAGCCTGTTGTTGAACCACCCAAACTCCAAACCAACATCTACCTGGGTTGTTCTTTCCCATTTCAATTTCGGATCGCCTAATTGAAAGGGAACAAAGCCCGGAAGTCCCGGATAATTTGCAATGTTGAAAAGATTCAGATACTGGTGTTCTCCTATTTCTGCATTACCTGTTTTGCCCCAGCTGCCACGCAGCTTGAGATAGCTGATGGTTTTTGAATTTTTCAGAAAATTTTCTTCCGACAAGATCCACCCTGCCGATACCGCAGGAAAAACGCCATAACGATTATCGGGACCAAAACGCGAAGAACCATCTATTCTTACACTGCCTCCCAATAAATATTTATCATTGAACGTAACATTCGAACGAAGAAAATAAGAAAGGAAATTATAGCGGTCATTCACAGAGTTACCAAAGGTAACATTGGTAGCACCAGATAAGTTTTTAACCGCTGCAGATGGATAATTTTCTGCCTGTTGATTTGACTGTCTTAAATCATTTTGCAAATAACTCATACCCAGCAAAGCAGATAATTTTGTTCTGTCATTGATATGCGGCGTGTAGGTAAAATAGTTGTTGGTGTTGAACGTTACGTTTTGAGAAGTGAAGTATTGGCCCTGGCCTATGCCTTGTCCATCCTGCGTACGTTTATCAGCAAATGTTTCTTCGGTCATGTTCAGAATATCTGTACCAAATTCGGAGCGGAATGAAAGCGTTGGCAGAATGTTGATGTTCCCAAACAAATTGCCAATGTTGCGATACGTGATTTGCTTATCGCTGTTATATTCAGCATCAAGCAAACCATTAGAGTATAAAGTTTCGGCATTGTAATCGCCTGTGGCCGGATCAATCAATGGAGAAATAGGCGCCTGCGCCATTAACTGTCCCGGTGTGGAAAAAGCATTGTCATTGGTAATGCGATCCAGTTGCGAACGGGTCATGGAGAGGTTGATGCCAATAGTTACTTTGTCGTTGATGGAATGATCTAAATTGAATCGTCCTCCTGCTCTTCTGAAGCGGTTTACAATTACAATAGCTTCCTGGTCGTCGTAAAAACCCGAAACAAAAAACCGGGTATTTTCATTGCCGCCTCTCGCTGAAAGATCAATCTGCGATGAATTGGCTGTTTTGCGATATTGCTGGTCCTCATAATTTACATCCACCGCAGCGTTGCGCCAATCAGTACCCAACGAAAGTTGTTCAAACTTTGAATCGATATATCCCACATAATCGTCAATAGCTGCCTGCTCGGTTGCATAAGGAACGCCGGTAAACAAACCAACGCCATTGGCATAATCAAATTTGGCATCATTGGTCAAAGCTTCTGTTAATAACTGCACATATTCTTTTGCATTTAAAAAGCCTCTCTTCATAGTTGGCTTTGAAAAGCCTTTGTTAGTGCTTAGCTCAACAACCGTTTTATTATTGCGTGTGCCTTTTTTGGTAGTAATAAGCACTACGCCGTTGGTAGCCCTGGCACCATAAATGGCCGATGCAGCAGCATCTTTTAATACTTCGATGGATTCAATGTCGTTGGGATTAAGATCAGCCAGCGGATTGGTTGGTTCGTTATTAATATCCGATTGGCTGGCCGTAGTAAGCGGCACGCCATCCAATACATACAAAGGCTGGCTGCTTGCCGACAAAGAAGATGTTCCCCTGATGCGCATTTTAATGCCCTGGCCCACTTTACCACTACTGTTTTCTATGACCACGCCTGCCGCTTTCCCTTGCAATGCCGTTTCAAAACTTTGTACGGGTTGATTTTCCACTTCCCGTGCACTAATACGGCTGATAGCGCCACTCACATTTCGGCGCTGCGCCTGCCCATAACCTACTACCACAATTTCTGAAAGGCGTCTATCATCTTTTTTCAAAACAATATTGAGGTCGTTGCCGCTAATAGGTTGTTCTGCAGTAACAAAACCTACTGAAGAAATTACCAGTGTTCCCGACAAAGAAGGAACCGATATGGAGAACTCGCCATTCGGATTGGCAATAACATTGATTTTAGTTCCTTTTACATTAACAGTAGCGCCTTCTATGGGCCGCCCATCATCAGAACTAACCCTGCCTTTTACAACGTTGTTTTGCGCTATGGCATAAAGACTGAAAACAAAAAAGGAAAGCAGCAAAAAATACCTTCGTCTCATAACATGTGATATAAGGTGAATAAAGAATCGCAGTTTAGAAGAACACGGCTAATGATGGAGACAATAAAACAGATAGGTATGCTTTGTTTTAAAAACAGAAAAAATTTGAAGCATGAAATTTGATGTGTGAGCCATGTAAATAAACATGCATGGCATAAGCAGTGCTGAAGTTTGTTTGAAATCCTGCTTATAATTGCCTATGCTTTCGCAAGCGGATGTTTTTTAAATTTATGATACCAATGTTTTCTTATTACACAAAAACCGGCTCATGGAATTTATAGATTATTACAAAGTGTTGGGCGTAGATAAAAATGCAAGCACGGAAGACATTAAAAAAGCCTACCGCAAACTGGCCCGTAAACATCATCCAGATCTGAATCCAAATGATAAAGAAGCGCATAAAAAGTTTCAACAGCTCAATGAAGCCAATGAGGTTTTAAGCGACCCGGAAAAGCGAAAGAAATATGATCAGTACGGCAAAGACTGGCAACATGCAGAACAATTTGAACAGGCACGGCAGCAACGACAACGGCGCCAATCTACTTATGGTGGCGGCGAAGAATTTACTTATGATTTTGGTGGCGGCGATTTCTCCGATTTCTTTTCTTCCATATTTGGCGGCAAAGGCAATAGAGAAAGCCGGCAACGCGGTTTCAGGGGACAGGATTATGAAGCCGAATTACACTTAAGCCTAAGAGACGCAGCTACTACGCACCAGCAAACGCTTACTGTAAATGGGAAAAATATCCGCATCACGATCCACGCAGGTGTTGAAAATGATCAAAAGATAAAACTGAAGGGGCACGGCAGTCCTGGCATAAACGGCGGCCCCAATGGAGACCTGTACATTACTTTTAAAATTGCTGATGATCAAAAATTTAAACGTTCGGGCAACGATCTGCTCACTACGGAAAACATTGACCTTTATACAGCAGTGCTGGGCGGAGAAGCTACAATTGATACGCTGAATGGAAAAGTAAAATTGAAAGTGCCGCCTGAAACGCAAAATGGAACAAAGGTCAGGTTAAAAGGCAAGGGTTTTCCTGTATATAGAAACGAAGGGCAGCACGGCGATCTGTATGTAACTTATCATGTAAAAATTCCCACCAATTTATCCGACAAGGAAAAAGAACTGTTCACCCAATTATCCAAATTAAAATAGTGTTATGACAGACGGGCATTTAATACCGGCAAATGAGTTTTGCATTCATCACAACATAGAGCTTTCGTTCATTGACGCGTTGCAGCAATATGGGCTGATCGAAATCACAACGGTTGAAGGCACAGGATTTATTGAAGAAGAGCGACTCGGTGAAGTTGAAAAAATGATGCGCCTGCATTATGATCTTCAAATCAATTACGAAGGGCTTGATGCCATAAAGCATTTGTTAGATCAAATGCAATCTATGCAGAAACAAATGGCCACACTGCGCAACCGGTTGCGCTTGTATGAAAGCGGTGATTGAGAATGTTGTTGACAACTTTTGCTCTATGATGATGAATTGTTTACACACAGTAACAATAAACGCCATTCTTTTAGTCTTCAAAAAATAGGAATATGCAAACGAAACCATTAGGAAACCAGGGCTTGCAAACCTCGCAATTAGGATTAGGCTGCATGGGCATGAGCGACTTTTATGGCAAGCGGAATGACAACGAATCCATTGAAGTAATTCATCGTGCTTTTGAATTAGGCATTACTTTTTTTGACACCGCTGATATGTACGGGCCTTACACCAACGAAACATTGGTAGGTAAAGCCATTAAAGATTTTAGAAATAAAATCACACTCGCTACAAAATTTGGTATTATAAGAGATGTAAACGATCCTTCTAAACGCGGTGTGAACGGCAAACCAGAATATGTAAGATCATCCTGCGAAGGAAGTTTACAACGGTTGCATGTTGATACGATCGATCTTTATTACCTGCACCGGAAAGATCCTGACACGCCTATTGAAGAAACGGTTGGCGCCATGGCGCAATTGGTAAAAGAAGGAAAGATCCGTGCTATTGGCTTGAGCGAAGTGAACGCCGATACTTTACGGAAAGCACATGCTGTTCATCCCATCACTGCACTGCAATCGGAATATTCTTTATGGACAAGAGATCCCGAAGATGGTGTGTTACAAACCTGCAGGGAATTAGGAATTGCTTTTGTGGCGTACAGTCCTTTGGGCCGCGGATTTTTAACCGGCCAGATCAAGAGCTTCGACGATTTCGAAAAAGATGATTACCGCCGTTTCTCTCCAAGATTCCAGGGCGAAAATTTTGACAAGAACCTGCAACTGGTAACCAAAGTTGAAGAGTTGGCGAAGGCAAAAGGTTGCACCACAGCACAATTAGCATTGGCATGGGTGCTGGCACAAGGCGATCATATTTTTCCTATTCCGGGCACCAAGCACAAAAAATATTTGGAAGAAAACGTTGGTGCCTTAAACATCCAGCTAACAAAAAAAGAATTGGAAGAACTTGATGCTATTGCACCTAAAGGCGCTGCTGCGGGGATGCGCTATCCCGAAGCCATGATGAGTTCTGTAGGCCGATGAGTGACAAACATTAGTGTATTTGCGCAGGGTACTAACGTAAAAGTACACTCAAAATTCGGGTAGTACTGCGTTCTTTAACTGTTAGAGAAAAATTACTTTAGTCCCAAATACCTTTTATGAAAACATCAATCCGTCTCTCCCTTTTTGTTTTTGCCCTTGCAGCCGTCATTTTCGCCTGCAGCAAAAATGAAAAAACAGTTCCCATCAAGTTAATGTTAACCGACAATCCAACGACTTACGATTCCGTGAACATTCACATCACCGGCGTGAAAGTAAAAGTGAACACTGAAGATGACAACTGGACAAGCATTCAATGCAAAGACACTACTGTTAACCTGCTCGATCTGCAAAACGGCATCAGCATGGTGCTGGCGCAGGACAATGTGCCCGACGGTGTTTTAAAGGAAGTGCGTTTTATTTTAGGCGATGGCAATTATGTTGTTGTTGATGGCATCCGTCACGACATGGATACGCCAAGTGCCGAGACATCGGGCCTGAAAATAAAAATTGACAAGGAGCTGAATGAAACGCTTAACACCTTTGTTCTTGACTTTGATGCAGCGCTATCCGTACTTGAGCAAAATGGTTCTTACAAATTAATGCCCGTCATCAAATTAAAATCCTGATTAAAAAATAACTTTCTCCAAGCCCTGCTATAAGCGGGGCTTTTTTGTTTTGTTATTACAGCACAATGCAAGCTAACAGCGGTGTTCAAACGACAATGTTTTAAAAATAGTTTTTCCAGATACAAAGAACCTTACTACCTTTTAATAGCAAATCATTTATTCACCCTAAAGCTTGCGTTATGTCAATTGTAAAAGTTATCGAGGTTATTGCCTCTTCCGAAAAAAGTTTTGATGATGCCATACAAAACTGCATTGCCGAAGTGTCGAAAACAGTACACAATATCGACTCTGTGTATGTAAAAGATTTTAAGGTGCATGTCAAAGATGGGAAGGCCGCTTCCTATGGCGTTATATGTAAGGTTTCGTTCCGTGTTGATGACAAATAATACTTCTTAAAATTCAATTGCTAATCTTTTAAATCATACAAACTATGTTAGACAATTTAATGAATCTTGTACGCCAGCACGCCGGCAATGCTGTAGTGAATAATCCTGCCATTCCTAACGAACAAAACGAAGCGGCTGTGCAATCCGCAGGAAGTTCCATTATGTCCACCTTGCAAAATGCGCTTTCAGGCGGCAGGCTGAATGATGTGCTTGGGTTCTTCAAAAATGGTGGTGCCGGCGCTCATGATATTGTGCAGGAAGCTACGGGCCATTATGCGCAGGACCTGCAAAATAAATTTGGCGTTAATCCTTCCGAAGCACAAGCTGTTGCCAATCAGATAGTGCCGCAAACTATGAATCAACTGGCCAGCAAAACAGCTGACCCTTCCGACCATAGTTTCAACATTCAAAACATTTTTAACCAGCTTAGCGGTGGAAAAACCGGAGGACTTGATGTACAGGGAATGCTCAATCGATTTGGCGCAGGCAAATTAGACAAAGATGGTGATGGCGATGTTGACTTCCAGGATCTGAAGTCTGCATTTTCCGGTGGTGGTAACCTGGTCGATAAAGTGAAAGGATTTTTTAAGTAGAAACTATTAGACAGCAGTAAAACGCCGGTCTTACAAACCGGCGTTTTTGTTTTCCACCAATCGTATGCAGCCGCCGGAAGAAATTATATTTTGAAATTTTCAGTAGCCTGTTTGCAATTCTCAACTATTGTATTATCTTGAATTTCCAATCCTAATAAAAAACACTATATCTAATGAAAGCCGCCATCAAAAAATTCAGCGCAGCCCGCAACGCCTCTTTTATCCGCAATCTTTTTTTCTCTCTTGCCTTAATGATTGTTGTGGCCGCCACGCTTTATTTTCTTATCAACAGCCCGGCCTGATAATAAGTATTGATAAGCCTGCTTTGCAAGCATTGGGTTTAACCCACCAGTGATCGTTTCATTGCAGGGAACGCTGCAATTCCCCAAAAAAGCAGCAGCACAATTTTTGCAATTGACTTATTGTTAAACACAATTGTTTAAGTTTAAATCAATAAGTTATGGAAGAAAGAAATCGCAATCAGTCTTCACAAACAGAGCAGCGCAACGAAAATTTAGATCAAAGAAATACCCAACAGCAGCGTGGCAGTTCGGAAGAGCAGAACGTTAATGTAAGCAATCCACAAAGTGGTGATGAATGGAGTAATTACAGAACAAGAGAATTAAGCGGTAATCAAAACAGTTCTTCTGACGAGAACCTGAGTGATGAGTGATGATTTGGCTACACAAATAAGTAATGCCCTGGCTCCAGGCCGGGGCATTGTTTTAACCTCGTGTTTCTAACTGAAGCTATTGTTCTATATTTGAACGAAACGGCTGCTGCTAAAAAGAATAGAGCTATCACTATGCAAAGAACCATTATCACAGGAACAGGCAGTTATATTCCCACAGAAGTTATTTCCAACACAGATTTTACACAGCATAATTTTTATGCGGAAGACCATCAACGCATAGAAACCGAACCGCAGGAAGTGGTTGAAAAGTTCCGGCAGATCACCGGCATTGCCGAACGACGGTATGCGCCCAGCAGTTTGAATGCTTCGGACATTGCTACCATTGCAGCGCAGGCAGCCATTGAAAACAGCGGCGTTGATCCTGAAACACTCGACCAGATCATTGTTGCGCACAACTTTGGCAACGTTATTAAAAACACCATTCAAACAGACGCCGTACCGGCGCTGGCCAGCAGGGTAAAGCACAATTTAAAAATTCACAACCCTTACTGTGTGGGCTACGACGTATTATTTGGTTGTCCCGGCTGGGTGCAGGGCATGATACAGGCCGATGCTTTTTTTAAAGCAGGCGTGGCCAAAAAAGCACTGGTCATTGGCGCCGAGACGCTTTCAAGGGTAATTGACGAATACGACAGGGACAGCATGATCTTCAGCGATGGCGCCGGCGCCACGGTTATTGAATATAAAGAAGATGCCGACAGCGGCATTCTTGCTTCTGCTGCGGTGAGCCACTGTACCGACGAAGCCTATTATATTTCGCTGGGGCAGTCTTATTATCCCGGGAGCGATCCCCGCATCCGCTATATAAAAATGAAGGGCCGCAAAGTGTACGAATACGCTATTAAGCATGTAGCCGAGGCCATGAAAGACTGTTTGGATAAAGCCGGTGTAAGCATTCAGCAATTGAAAAAAATATTCATTCACCAGGCCAACGAAAAAATGGATGAAGCTATAGTACGGGTACTGTACAAACTGTATGGCATTACCAATGTGCCTGCGGATATTATGCCCATGTCCATCCACTGGCTGGGCAACAGTTCGGTAGCCACCGTTCCTACCCTTTACGACCTGACACTGAAAGGAAAAGTGGAAAGCCACCAAATTGAAAAAGGCGATATTATCTTGTTTGCCTCTGTTGGCGCCGGCATGAACATCAATGCGATTTGTTACAGGGTGTAAGCGAAGTTGCAGTTCTTCAGTTTACTTTACATCGTAGCTGTATTGGCGCTACTCAATATTAGCCGCGTATTTTTAATACATGGTTGAAAAAGAAGAATTTGAAAACATTGTCGTCAGAAAATTCATAGCGTATATTAGCGGAAATACAACTGTTTCGGCGAGAGTTGCCTTCCTAAAAAATATCATAAATGGTCAATTTGAACGATTGGAGACTTCAAGGCCAAGAAAAGTACCTGAAAGGTGAAACCTTGTTTTACAAAAACTATGTTGAGCGGACAACAAAAACGGACCACGACCATTGTGAATTTTGCTTTGCAAAGTTTTCGGATAGCATTGCAGATGCTGTAAAAGTTGGCTATACCACAGCGGACGACTACCGTTGGATTTGCCAGCAGTGTTTTGATGATTTCAAGGAAATGTTCAACTGGGAAATTTATAAGGAAACTGAAAACAGAGACATCAATGGTATCATAAAAGTCAAAGCAAGGCTTTATTTAAAACCTACAGATGAAGGCGGCAAAACAAGGGGAATAAAAACTGGTTACCGGCCAAACCATGTTTTTGAGCAAATCACTGATCCAAAACTGTTGAAAACCTATATTGGTGAAATTCAATTCGAACAGCCGGAAATAATCAATCCAGGTGAGACGGCCACAGTAACGGTCGCTTTTCTGCAACATCAATCAATAGAGACATACATGCATGTTGGACAGAAATGGTTTATCTATGAAGTTCCAAAATTGGTCGGTGAAGGAGAAATCATCGAAATTGAACGCCGCTAACATCAGCTTTTGGCAATAGTGGCTGACGAAAATAGGCTAATCAAAATATCTTTATTGCTTTGGTACGGTATTGAAGCTGTAAAACAATGAAGCCACTACTGCCTAGAGTTCTAACCGTTAGTCACAATTTATAAGCACCTTCAGTAACACCCAACAAGCCCACACAACCCCATACTCCTGAGCTTGCTAACTATCCGGCGTCTTCTTTGGCACGTTCTTTTTAGGTCATACAAACCGGCTTTCCTCAAAGCAGGATTTAAAGCCCTTAAAAAAGAGTGTATGATCGTTACCGAAGAGCAAAAAAGAGAAGCGCATAGTTTTTACAAAGAAGCCCTGGAGTTGTTGAAAGAAAGCGGCACTCCTTTTTTGTTGGGCGGTGCTTTTGCCATGTTTCACCACACGGGCATTTACAGGGATACCAAAGACCTTGATATATTTTGCAAGCCAAGCGACTATCCCAGCATCTTGAAATTCTTTGCCGATAAGGGTTATCGCACAGACCTCTACGATGTGCGTTGGCTGGCCAAAGTGTATAAAGATGATTATTTCATCGACATTATTTTCGACACGGTCAATAATATTTGCCGGGTAGATGACCACTGGCTTGAGCATGCCACCAAAGCAAGGTTCATGGGGATGGATGTATTGCTGCTGGCGCCGGAAGAACTGGTTTTCTGTAAACTATATGTACTCAACCGCGAAAGGTATGATGGCGCCGATGTGAACCACGTATTGTTGAAAACCGGGAAAAACTTCGATTGGAAACGCCTGCTGTTCCACATGGACCCGCACTGGCATATTTTGTTAGCACAACTCTTGCAGTTCCAGTTTGTCTATCCGTCCGAGTATCGGGACATTGTTCCCAAATGGTTATTTGATGAGCTGATGCGCAGGGCGCATGAACAATACGACCTCCCCCCTGCCTATGAAAAAGTTTGCCGCGGCCCCATGATCGATCAGACACAATATGAAATAGACATTAAGGAATGGAATTATAAAACGTATACGATCAAAACAGTGTAAGGCATGGATGAAACAAAAAAAATGCGCATAGCAGCCCTGGCCGATATACATGTGCGGGAAGGCGACAAAGGAAAATGGACAGACCTTTTCAAAGAAATTTCTTCGAAGGCCGATGTGCTGATCATTGCAGGCGACCTTACCGACACAGGCGATGAAACAGAAGCACAGGTGCTGGCCGATGAACTGAAAGCCTGTACTGTTCCCGTGGTGGCTGTGCTGGGCAATCATGATTTTGAAAAAGGAAGACACAAACTGATACGGCAGGTTATGCTGAAGGCCGGTGTGCACATTTTAGATGGCGAAGCCGTGGTGATCGGCGATGTGGGCTTTGCCGGCGTGAAAGGATTTGGCGGCGGCTTTGACAAACACATGCTTTCTTTTTTTGGTGAAGGCGCCATGAAGGCTTTTGTGCAAGAGGCAGTAGATGAAGCCTTGCATCTTGACAGGGCCTTGTCAAGATTAGATGCCGAAAAAAGAGACATTCAAAAAATTGCCGTCATGCACTATGCTCCTATTAAAGCCACGGTAGTGGGTGAACCCGAACCTATTTATCCTTTTTTGGGTTGTTCACGTTTGGCCGAACCCCTGAACCGGCACAAAGTCACTGCTGCTTTTCATGGCCATGCACATACGGGCAGCCTCGAAGGTAAAACCACCGACGGCGTAACGGTGTACAATGTGGCCATACCTATCCTGCAACAAAGCGGTTATAGCTGGCCGTTTTATATGCTGGAAGTGTAAGCGATATCAAAGCTTTAACTTCATGCAGCAATAAGACATTTCGTTATGATAAGAAAAACGATCACCACAGCATTGTGTGTATTAGTGAGCACTTTTGCATTTGCTATGCATACTGATAGTTTATTTACCGAGACACCCATTGTTTTACATACCGCTACGGGTGATGTTTTTGGTACGCTGACCACACCCAAAACAACGGCTACGATCCCGGTGGCGCTGATCATTGCAGGCTCAGGACCCACAGACCGCAATGGCAACAACCCCATGATGAAAAACGAAAGCCTGCGTTACTTAGCCTACGGGCTTGCCAGCAACAACATTGCTTCGCTGCGTTTTGATAAAAGAGGCATTGCCGAAAGCAAGGCCGCAGGCAAAAGCGAAGCCGACCTTCGTTTTGAAGATTATATTAACGATGCCAAACAATGGATTGATCTTTTAAAAAAAGATAAAAGGTTTTCGAAGCTTGTTGTCATTGGCCACAGTGAAGGCTCACTAATTGGAATGATAGCAGCGCTGAACCATGCCGACGGTTTTGTTTCTATAGCAGGCGCAGGCAGGTCTGCAGATAAAATATTGAAAGAGCAATTGGCCACGCAGCCCCAAGTCATCAAAGACACTTCTTATGCTATTATCGACAGCCTGGCAATGGGCAAAACTGTGGCGCATGTAAACCTGGCACTCTATTCATTGTTCAGGCCCAGCGTGCAGCCTTACATGATCTCATGGTTTCAATACGATCCGGCAAAAGAAATTCAGCAATTAAAGATACCTGTGCTGATCGTGCAGGGCACCAACGACCTGCAGGTTTCGGTAGAAGATGCAAAACTGTTAGCTAACGCCAACCCAAAAGCGCAGTTGGTGTTGATCAACAATATGAACCATGTTTTAAAAATAGTGGAAGGCGACAAACAGGCCAATGCGGCCGCATACAGGAATCCCGATCTGCCTGTTTCTCATGAATTGATCAATAGTGTTGTGGGGTTTATTGATAAAATCAAATGACGTGAGTTGGGGATAAAGATGATATCGCTTTATTCCTTGCAGTGACGGTTACTGCACTAAGCAAAGATGCCTCGTACCTCGGCATGACAAGCAAGAAGCATTATATTAGGGGTGATGCTAATAGTTTTAAGTTTAAAATGAAAAGCTCTCTCACTTGTCCTTCCCGGCGCAGGAGGGATCTTTGGACGGTCGTGTAGAAAAAGCTGGGATAGTAAAGGTTAATAACCTTCTTTATAGAAATGCTTTTTTGTTTGCAAACTTTTCCCACAACAGTGCAAGGATTAAACAGTTCTTTCGTTGCACCTTAGCGCCTTTGCGTGAAATCATTTCCTGCTCAATAGAATTACAAAGCGTACAAGTGAGTGACACAATAGACGCCAAATAGTAGCAATACAGCCGGCAACATAAAATCACCTCTCCACTACCACATCCTTTTCTTTCCGCAACACCGCGTAAGCAACAACAGCACTTGCCATCAGCAAAACAGAACCCAATAGAAACGGTGCTCCCGAAAAATGCACCGGCGCACCGGGCTTTGTAAAATAAGCAAAGAGGTTGGTCATTACTAAAGGGCCTACAATGGATGTGGCACTCATCATGCTGGTTAAGGCGCCCTGCAATTCGCCCTGCTCTGTTGGCGGCACATGTCCTGCAAGAATGGCCTGCAAGGCGGGGCCTGCAATACCACCCAAACAATAAGGCACCATAAAAACAAACATCATCCAGCTTTGCGTGGCAAAAGCAAAAGACAACATGCCCACAGCATAAATGGCAAGACCAATGTAAACGCTGCGCTCATTACCCAGCCTTGGATTGATGTAGCGAATGAGGCCGCCCTGCACGATCATCGTCATCAGGCCCACCACGCCCAGCGACAAGCCCATGGTTTGTTCGCTCCAGTTGAAGCGGTCCAGGTTGATGTAAGTCCAGGTACTTTGCAAGGCATGTGCAGCAATGTACACCAGCACCATCGACCAGATTAAACCAACAACCGAGGGATATTTTTTCAAATGCAGCAGCGAGCCCAAAGGGTTGGCCCGCTTCCAATCGAAAGGCCGGCGGTTTTCTTTTGATAAAGATTCGGGCAAAACAAAATAACCATAGAGGGCATTGAGCAAGGTGAAACCCGCTGCTACAAAAAACGGCACCCGCAGGCCATAATGCGCCAGCAGTCCGCCTACCGATGGACCAATGATAAAACCCAAACCAAAGGCAGCGCCAAGGAGGCCAAAATTCTGTGCCCTGTTCTCGGCTGTGCTTACATCGGCAATGTAGGCCGACGCCGTAGTAAAGCTGGCGCCGGTGATGCCGGCAATAATGCGGCCCAGGAACAGCCAGCCGATGGTGGGTGCAAAACCAAGAAATAAATAATCAATGCCAAAGCCAAGCAAAGAAAAAAGCAACACCGGCCTGCGGCCCCATTTATCGCTTAGGTTACCAATAATAGGTGCACAAAAAAACTGCATTACAGCATAGGCAAACGTAAGCCAGCCGCCCCACTGCGATGCATGGCTGATATCGCCGCCGGTAAGGTGCTCAATTAGCCTGGGCAGCACGGGAATGATCAGCCCAAGCCCTGTTACATCAATCAGCAGGGTAATGAAAATAAAGCTCATGGCGGCCTTGCGGGTGTGCAGCATAGCAGGGGAAAATTAAAGGCAGCAAAGTTGCGTCATTGAAGGAAGATGAACAAGGCTGTGGAAAGTATATCTTTCAAAAATTAGGTAAACGGCAGGCAGAAGGCGGTAAAGGAGGATGAATAAGCCTGGCGGATGCTATGACAACAAAAAAACATAATGCCACTGCAACAGATGCAAAGCCCATTGCAACAGATGCAGAGTCCATTACAACAGATGCACAGGCCTCTGCAACAGTTGCGCACAACCGTACATCTGTTGCTGTATCAATAACAACAGTTGCGAAGCCCTGCGCAACTGTTGCGGCCATGCCTGCAAGTGTTGCAGAAGATAATGCTTCTGTAGCACAAAGCCCTGCAACAGGTGTAACATATAAGGTTTAGGTTACAAGAGGAAATACCAACTTGCCTGCGTACAGCGAAAGGAGTATCTTTCACGTAGTTAGATGTACGTATATTGCGGAAATACATAAGTTGTACGCTACCTTAGGAAGAACCTAATTACCAAAATATTCAATGAGTAAAATATTTTTGAGCCACACAAGAATTGATAAACCTTTTGTAAGAAAACTCGCTGCAGACCTAAGAAAATATGGACACACGGTTTGGATTGATGAAGCAGAGATAAAAATTGGAGAGTCTTTGATTGGAAAAATCAGGGAGGGGCTTGACAGCGTTGATTATGTTGCAGCCGTGCTATCAAGAGCCTCGATTCAAAGCGAATGGGTAAAGAAGGAACTAGAAATTGCTTCTAATAAAGAAATAAAAGAAAAACGAGTTATCGTTTTACCGTTAATCCTTGAACATGTGGAACTTCCTGGATTCTTGGAAGGAAAACTTTATGGAGATTTTTCAGATGAGAATAATTATGATAGTACATTAAGCCTCCTCTTAAGAAGTTTGGGTGACAATAATTTAATCGAAAAATCTGATTCTGAACTCAAAGCCATACGCAAGGAGTTAGACGAAGCCAAGGAAATAATTAACAAGCATAAAAAGACCTTAAGCAAGGTTATTCAATACAACCTTTCAACAAAGAGCGAAAAACTACAAGAACGTATTCGTGAAGAAAACAAAAGGCATCCTGAATATGCTCCAATCAACAATGTATATTCCTTTGAGCTTGGTGATATCCCAATTACACTTGGTTACCTATTATGGGTAATTGGAAAAATCAAGCGGAATGGAGCACATCAAATTGAACCATTATTAGAAATTCACGATAAATGGAATGAAGCAAATCGAATGATAGAAGCTTACTCGGAAATGCTCTCTGTTTGAAGACAATATCATCTTTGCATATCGCTAAATACACAATTATTAATTGAACTTTAGTTATGAGTACACTATCTAAAGAGGAACAAATCAATGGTAACAGACAAATTCTGGAAGCTTTAGGTTATCGGGTGTGCCGGAAGGATGGCGCATGGGTTTATGAAATTAAAGATATCAACACCTCTTCAAAAACTTACATTCCAGTAGAAAGTGTTCAATATCACCTGTCATATGACATGCTAATCCCTGCTTGGGTAAAAATTAGGGATAAAATCTTTGGCTTTATAATAAAGAACTTACTTTACAATGTACCAATGAACGAATGCTCAAAAAAATTTACTGTCGCAGTTATTGGCAATAATGATATTACCGCTGCATGGAAAGTAGTTATTGAAGCTATTGATTGGTATGACGATAAGGTCTATGAACTACAGGAGTCTCAATATTAAAAACTTTGAAGTAATAGAAGACATCCATCGTTTCTTAAATTGTAATAGTTAGTAGTTGATCCGACAAACAAGGGATATTGTTTATAGTAATTCTAGGGAAACGGATTGGTTGTTGTGATCTAAAGGTACAATATTGAGCATCTTTTCTAATGCCCGGCTTTTGTTTTCCGTGAACGTTTC
>JBQCHB010000190.1:0-11213 GCA_051955075.1 Flavisolibacter sp. | reverse complement strand
AGCGCTTACCTGCCTTTTAAAAAAACCATTACTTATTATGGTGGATGGATTCCTGGTTCTTCTTATGAAGCTTATCCGAAGGGCTTTGGTTGGGTGATGCCAAAGAGAGGTGTGATTTTATTAACTGTACACTATGCACCTTCCGCTAAAGAAGAGGAAAGTATTTCCGGCGTCAATCTGTTTTTTACTAAAACGCCTGTAAAGAGAAAAGTAAAGGTCATCTCTTTTGGTTCGGGAGGAATTGGTGAAAAAAGCATACAACCTAACTTTCTTATTTTTCCCAACGCCGTGCAAACTTTCAGACTGGATATAACCAATCCGGGCGAAGATTTTTCAGTTATGTATGTATGGCCTCATATGCACTTGTTGGGTAAGTCGTTCTTAGCTTATGGCCTCGCACCCAATGGTGACACGATTCGGTTAACTTCCGTACCTCAATGGGATTTTAGATGGCAGGAAATCTATCGCTTCAAAAAGCTGGTAAGAGTGCCTAAAGGAACCATATTGCATATTGAGGGAACTTATGATAACACAGCAAATAATCCTTTTAATCCTAATACCCCGCCGCGTCCGGTATTTTCAAGAGGAGATATGCAGTCGACGGATGAAATGCTCACCCTGATGATGGTGTTTCTTCCATATGAACAAGGAGACGAAAACATTTCTCTGGAATAAATCATAAAACGAACCATTTACATGAAGAGTTTTAAATCCATTGTATTCATTGCATTTTTTTTCATTGTAGCAACAAGTGCTGCGCAGGATGTTTTTTATTTTAAAAAAGGACTATTCCTTGCCTCCGGCGGTCGTTATGGAAGGGAGGCTATTTATACAGACCCGCTTGCATACCAGCTTTATAACAATACCTTACAGACGCCGGTTGAAGGCGCCACGTTCGCCAAAAATGAAAATGGAGAACAAATAAAATGGCAGGCTATAACTGGAGATAGTACAAACCGCCTTTTTCTCAGAAGTGCAGGCAGGAACAGGGGCTTTTTTGGCCGGTCGGGATACATATACCTCACCTATAACGCTGACAAAGGAACCGTAGCCTTGCTGAATATAAGAGGTACCAACAATTTTTTTGTAAACGGTGTGCCGCATGCAGGCGATCCCTATAACTCAGGCTGGCTTAAAATACCTGTACAACTAAAAAAGGGATTGAATGAAATATATGTCCGGGGCGCATTTGTTATAGCAAGCCTTGAGTTTCCAAAGAAACCGGTTCTCTTGAATGTGGAAGATCCAACCATGCCTTCTATTGTACTGAATGATACAAACAATGCACTGCAAGGGGCTGTTGTAGTGATCAACACATCGCCTAAAGAATTGAGTGGCTTAGAAATTAAAACGAAGCTGGAAGGGAAAGAATTCACCTCCGCCATACCTTCTATACCAGCTTTATCTATACGTAAGGTCCCCTTTCAAATTGACGGCAGTGCTGTAAACGAAAAAAACAAATATGAATGCCACCTGAGTTTAATGAACAAAAATAAACTTTTGGATAAGGCCATTGTGACGATAGAAGCCGTGACACCGGCCGAGCAATACAGCAATACTTTTATCAGCGCTATTGATGGCAGTTTGCAGTATTATGCTGTAACACCTCAATTGGGTGGATTTAAAAATAATTCGGCCTTGTTCTTTTCCGTACATGGAGCAGGCGTAGAAGCTATTGGACAGGCGAGAGCTTATGCTCCAAAAGATTGGGGAACATTGGTGGCGCCAACCAACCGCCGCCCCCGGGGTTTTAATTGGGAAGACTGGGGCAGGTTGGACGCACTGGAAGTATTAAACATTGCCAAAGACAAATTCAAACCACACCCGCAGCAAATTTATTTAACCGGTCATTCTATGGGTGGACACGGTACCTGGTTTTTGGGTGCTACTTATCCTGACCAATGGGCTGCCATTGCACCTTGTGCCGGTTATCCCACATTAAAAGGATATGGCTCCGCCGATGGTTTGATTCCTGACAGCAGCAATTCTCCTGCTGAACAAATGTTGTTGCGTGCCAGCAATCAAAGTGATGTTCCCAAACTGGCAACCAATTATAAACCATTGGGCGTTTATATTTTTCATGGAGATGCAGATAGAACCGTCTCTGTGAACTATGCCCGTCAAATGCGAAAGCAACTGGCCGATTTTCATCCCGATATGAGTTATTATGAATATCCAGGTGGCGAACATTGGTTTGGAAACATAAGTGTGGACTGGCAACCTATTTTTGATTTCTTCAGCTGGCATAAAAGGGCCATTGATTCTGCTGTTAATGCAACTGATTTTACAACAGCCAATCCAGGAATCTCTTCCACATATCGCTGGGCTTCAATTTATCAGCAACTGCATCCGCTGCAATACAGCCGCCTGCAATTGAAAAGAAATATCAGTGACAAAGCAATTTCCGGAACTACAGAAAACGTCCGGCTGTTAAAATTGGATCTTAAAGATTTTAAGAGAGGTGATACAGTTAAAATCTCTCTCGATGGCAGCAATCTGGTCCATCTTGTTACCGCTAATGATAGCATTTTTCTTTTCAAGGATAATTTTCAATGGGTAGTTAGCACTCAACCCGATTTAAATCAAAAGGGCCCGCACAGATATGGCACTTTAAAAGATGCATTTAACAACCGGATGGTTTTTGTATATGGTACTTCCGGTACAAAAGAAGAAAATGAATGGAGCTTGAATAAAGCAAGATTTGATGCAGAATCCTGGTATTACCGTGGTAATGGTGCGGTGAATATTATACCGGATACAAAATTTTCTTTAGAAAAATATAAAGACAGGGGTGTAATTATCTATGGAAATAAAAATAACAACTCGGCCTGGAAAACGCTGTTAGCTGACTGTCCTATACAGGTAGAAAGAAACAGAGTTACTGCTGGTGATGAAGTTTGGCAAGGGGGAGACCTAAGTGCATGTTTTGTATGGCCCATAAGAAATTCTTCTATAGCATCAGTAGCTGTCATTGGCGGTAGCGGTATTAAAGGGATGAAAGCTGCAAATGCCAACCAGTATTTTGCCGGCGCCAGTGGCTTCCCTGATTTTATGATCTATAGTTTGGATATGCTGCAAAAAGGTAGTGAAGAAATAAAAATGGCTGGATTTTACAATAATGAATGGCAATTGTCCTCATCAGACCTCATTCAAACAAAATGACATTATAATTTGGGTTCCTTGTAAATTTTAACGCATCAATATTGCCGAAAAGCACAGACGATGAGAAACAAATTTTTCCTTTTATTTACTTGTACTTTGGTAAGCCTGGTACAAACTGTCTGGAGCCAATCCGGCAATGCTTTATTTACCCTGCTTGATGCACGCAATACCGGCGTAAAATTTACCAACACCATACGTGAAAACGACTCCTTGCACGTTTTTTCATACGAATATTTATACAACGGCCACGGCGTTGGTGTTGCTGATTTTAATAATGATGGCCTGGTAGATATTTTCTTTTCGGGTAACGCAGTTGCCAACAAGCTGTATTTGAATAAAGGCAATTTTAAATTTGATGATATAACAAAATCGGCGGGTGTGAAAGGCAATGGAACATGGAGCACCGGTGTAAGTATTGCTGATGTGAACGGGGACGGCTTGCCTGATATTTATGTTTGCCATTCAGGTAAATTTCCCGAAGCGCAATTGGCAAATGAATTATTCATTAACAAAGGCAGTGTGAATGGAGTGCCTGAGTTTGAAGAACAGGCGAAGATGTACGGCTTAGATGCGCCCGGTACACAGTCTACACAAGCCGCTTTCTTCGATTATGATTTGGATGGCGACCTTGATATGTTTTTGCTCAATCATTCCAATCATACGTATAATCCCTTTTTAAACACCCGTAACCAAAGGGCAACGCCGGATTTTCACTTCGGCAACCGTTTATTCAGAAATGACCGTAGCGCCGATGGCACGATGCATTTCACAGATGTAACGCTACAGGCAGGTATTATCAACAATGCGCTCAATTTTGGATTAGGTATCGTTGTCAGCGATATCAATAATGACGGATGGCCGGATATTTATACTACCAG
Organism: Flavisolibacter sp.; assembly: GCA_051955075.1. Classification (GTDB taxonomy): domain Bacteria; phylum Bacteroidota; class Bacteroidia; order Chitinophagales; family Chitinophagaceae; genus Flavisolibacter. The sequence continues at coordinate 7,173 of JBQCHB010000190.1, read as the reverse complement.
CGACTACACAGAGCAGGATTGTTATTATGTAAATAACAGGAATGGAACCTTTACACAATCGCTTCAAAATTCCTTCACCCATATTTCCAAGTATTCGATGGGTGCTGATATTGCAGATTATAACAACGACGGACGTCCAGATGTGTTAACATTGGATATGTTGCCGGAAGACAATCACCGTCAAAAATTATTGAAAGGCCCCGATGAATATGACCAATATCATCTGCTGTTAGATAGCGGCTATTATCACCAGCAAATGCGCAATATGCTTCATCTAAATGAAGGCATGGATGCGCAGGGTAATATACGGTTCAGTGAAATAGGCCAGCTTGCCGGTGTTTCTAATACTGATTGGAGCTGGGCCGGTTTGTTTGCCGACCTGGATAATGATGGATGGAAAGACCTTGTGGTAACGAATGGTTATCTGCGTGATTTTACCGACATGGATTTTTTAAAATACACAGTTTCCGAAGCACAATTAACCGAAGCAGCAAAAGGCAACATGAATTTTAAGAGCTATGATCTGGTGAAAAAAATGCCTTCGAACAAACTCACGAATTATCTTTTTCGCAACAACGGCGATCTAAGTTTTTCTAATGTTAGCAAGGCTTGGGGATTCACAATACCAACCGTGTCAAACTGTGCAGCGTATGCAGACCTGGACAATGACGGAGATCTCGATCTTATTATTGGCAACAATAATGAACCTGCTATGCTTTACCGCAATAATGCAGAAAGTGTATTTCGGAAGCATTACCTGAAAATAAAGTTAGAAGGAAGTCATTATAACTCAGAAGCATTTGGCGCCAGGGTGAAACTGTATAGCGGCAATAAAATCCAATATGCTGAACAATATCCCGTACGTGGTTTTCAGTCAACCGTGTCACCGGTTTTATTCTTCGGGTTAGGCATTGCAACAACGGCTGATTCTATTGTGATAGAATGGCCCAAAGGAACCAAAACAACATTATCGTCAATAAAAGCAGACCAGCTAATAACTGTAAAACAATCGGAGGCAAAAGACTTCGCTCAAAAAGAAGTATCCGAAAAAGGTCTGTTTGAAACTATTGAGGATAAGAGGGGATTAGACTTCGTTCATAAAGAAAATGATTTTATTGATTTCAAAAATGAAGTGCTGCTTCCTTACCAATTATCACGTATGGGGCCGGCACTGGCAAAGGCTGACGTAAACAAAGATGGACTGGAAGATATTTTTATTGGGGGAGCTATTGGGCAATCGGGAAAACTATATCTGCAAACAGCAGGAGGAAGCTTTACTGAAAGCGCTTCGCATCCCTGGCAGGCAGATGTAGCTTCTGAAGACGTAAATGCTGTATTTATAGACGTTGACAACGATGGTGATGAAGATCTGTACGTAGTAAGCGGTGGCAATGAATACCAGGAAGGATCGCCGGAATATGCTGATCGTTTATATCTCAATGATGGCCTAGGAAACTTTACCATTGACAAAGATGCCTTGCCTTCTATGCTCAATAACAAACAGGCGATTGCGGCGGCTGATTTCGATAAAGACGGAGACATAGATATTTTTATTGGCGGCGGCTGTGTGCCTGGTTCTTTTCCTTTTTCTACAAGAAGCTATCTGTTGCGCAATGATACCAAAAACGGAGTTGTACATTTTACCGATGTAACAGAATCGATGTGCGAAGAGCTACTGGATCCGGGCATGGTAACCGCTGCTACATGGGTCGATTTAAATAAAGATGATTTTCCTGAATTAATGATTGCCGGAGATTGGATGCCCATCCGTTTGTTCCAAAACACCGCAGGTACTTTAAAAGATGCGTCCACTTCTGCCGGGCTAACAAATACAGACGGCATGTGGTCGGCTATTGCAGCAGACGATATAGATAATGATGGCGATGTGGATTTCGTTGTCGGCAATTGCGGCTTGAATGATCAGTTCAAGCCTTCGAAAAAAGAGCCAATGACAATTTATGCCAACGATTTTGATGACAACGGCGTTATAGATCCCATTGTTTGTTATTATGTGCAGGGCAAAAGTTATCCAATGGCTTCAAGAGATGAACTGCTTGACCAGATCGTTCCGTTACGCAAAAAGTTTATTAAGTACAAAGACTACGCTGACGCAACAATTGAGGACATCTTTTCAAAAGATAAAATAGAAACTTCAAAAAAATACTTTTGCTATCAATTAGCCTCTTGTTTATTGGTGAATGACGGGCAGGGGCATTTTGACGTTCGGCCGCTTCCGGTTGGAGCACAGGTCTCAAAAGTTTTTGGCATTGCAACAGATGATTTTGATAACGATGGAAAAAAAGACATCCTGCTGACAGGAAACTTTTTCCCCTATCGTACGCAATTGGGCAGGTGTGATGCCAGCCTTGGTGTATTTCTGAAAGGGAAAGGTAACGCTGACTTTGATGTACTACCGAACAGCCAGACCCACTTATATGCAGCAGGAGACATTCGAAAAATGATAACGATAAAAAATGCTGCAAAACAGCAAATGATTATCCTGGCAAAAAATAATGATGCCGTGGAGGTAATAAAAACAAAAAGATAATGTTGAGAACCGTTACAGGACTTTTATTGTTGTTCCAAAGTTTCACCTTATGGTCACAGAAACTAACGGACAACACAAATTCTGAATTGCTCCATCGTGCCCAAAAAGCACTGACAAGAGTTATTGTCCACGATATATTTTCGCCGCCTGTTGCCAGCCGCATTTATCTTTATGCAAATGCAGCAGCTTATGAGGCTGCCATTCCTTCGCAGACCAAATACAGGAGCTTGCATCAAATCATTCCCTCATTTCCCGCAATCCACAATGATAAAGAAAAGGTGAATTATAACTTGGCAGCAGTGTACGCTTTTATGAAAACGGGGCAACTATTTGTTTTTTCGGAAGCCATGTTACAAGATTCCCTGGCTCTTATGCTTCAGCAGTACAGAAAACTTACGCCTGAAGTGTATCAAAACTCAATAGCTTTTGCAAATACCATTGTAGACAGTGTAAGCAAATGGGCTGCAAAGGACAATTATAAAGAAACGAGGAAGATCAAACGATACAGCTATATTAAATCTGATGGTAAATGGTTGCCAACACCTCCTGGATATATGGCCGCAATAGAACCTTATTGGAACAAAATGCGAACGATTGCACTGGATTCTGCAGCAGAGTGTAAGCCTGTTAGCCCTCCTGCATTTAGTAAAGAAAAAAAGACAGAGTTTTATGAACAGGCTTATGAGGTATATAATACCGGCAATACGCTTTCCCAGGCACAAAGAAATATAGCATTGTTCTGGGATTGCAATCCGTTTTTTCTGAATACGCAGGGGCATTTAAATTTTGCCACGAAGAAGCTTTCTCCTGGGGGCCACTGGATGTCAATAGTGGGTATTGTAGCAAGAAAAAAGAATTGTGATCTTGCTACATCCGCCGCAGCATATTTGCTCACGTCCATTGCACTCTATGATGGATTTATCAGCTGCTGGGACGAAAAATTTCGCAGCAATCTTATACGTCCTGAAACCTATATCAACGCCGTCATCGACGAATCGTGGAGGCCTTTATTGCAAACACCGCCATTTCCAGAATATCCCAGCGGGCACAGTGTTATTTCTACGGCAGCAGCTGTGGTGCTAACTAAGTTTTTCGGCGATGGGTTTTCATTCGACGATACTACAGAAACCGATTATGGATTACCTGTAAGGTCTTTCTCTTCCTTTATGGACGCAGCTAACGAAGCGGCTATCAGTCGCATGTACGGAGGCATTCATTACAGGGCTGCCATTGAAAACGGTCAGCAGGAAGGCAGAATGATTGGGATAAAAGTACTGGACAAAATTCATTTGTCTACTGGTAATTAACACACTATAAAAGTTTAAATAAAACATGAGAGCTATTAAGTTTTTTCTTGGCCTGGCAATTACAACTTCATTTCTATCGACACAGGTTTCAGCGCAGGAACACAAAGAGTATTATCCTGACCCAAACCCCGCCATACAGAAACGTTTGGAAGAATGGCAAGACCTGAAATTCGGGTTGTTGATGCATTGGGGCGCCTACAGCCAGTGGGGTATTGTGGAAAGCTGGAGCATCTGTCCTGAAGATTTAAGTTGGGCTACCGGCGCCAGGAAAAAAGGCGTTGCGGACAATTATCATGATTATGTAAAGGAGTATGAAAAACTTAAAACAACCTTTAATCCCGAAAAGTTCAATCCCGAAAAATGGGCTGCAGCAGCCAAAGAAGCAGGGATGAAATACGTCGTTTTCACTACCAAGCACCACGACGGATTTTGTATGTTCGACACGAAGTACACCGACTATAAAATCACGGATAAAGATTGTCCATTCTCTACCAATCCACGCAGCAACGTTACTAAAGAAATTTTCTCAGCCTTTCGTAAGGAAAACTTTTGGATCGGTGCTTATTTTTCTAAACCTGATTGGCATAGCGATTATTACTGGTGGAAAAAGTTTCCGCCGAGTGATCGCAACCCAAGCTACTCAGTGCAGAAATATCCGGAGCAGTGGAAGAAGTTTACCGATTATACACATAACCAGATTAATGAGTTGATGAGTGATTATGGCAAGATTGATATTCTATGGTTGGATGGAGGTTGGGTGCGCAAGAAAACCGATGAAGAAATTAAAAAAGAATTAGCCGAAGTGTATGAAGGTAGCCGCTGGGCCCGAAACCCGCAAAGCCAGGACATTGATATGCCAGGATTGGTGAAAGAAGCACGTGCAAAACAACCCAATTTGATTGTGGTTGACAGGGCTGTTCCAGGCGAACAACAAAATTATCTTACACCCGAGCAACATATTCCCGAAACCGGTTTGCCCTATCCCTGGGAAACCTGTATGACCATGGGCAATAGCTGGAGTTATGTGCCCAATGATGTTTACAAACCCGCTAATGAAATCATTGAGAAACTGGTGGACATTGTAAGCAAAGGTGGAAACTATTTGCTCAATATTGGCCCTGGGCCGGATGGTGAGCTGGATCCGGCGGCATATCAGCGCTTAAAAGAAATAGGAGCCTGGATGAAAACCAACAGCGAAGGTATTTACAACACCCGCATGTTTAAAGTGTTTGGCGAGGGTGATAACATTCGTTTTACTCAATCAAAGGACGGGCATACACAATACATTTTTCTTTTTGATTTTCCGCAGGATAAACTGGTACTTACTAAAATCCCTTTTTCAAAAAATGCAAAACTGAACATGCTGGGCAGTACGAAAAAATTGAAGTGGAAAACAACACAGGAGGGAACTGAGATCAGTCTTCCTGCCAAAATGAAAAGTGCTGGTGACCATGTGTGGGTATTGAAAGTGCAACAATAAATTTTTAGAAAAAACTGAAATTAAAATTATTGATGAAACTCTTGTTGATTATTGCTTTAGGTTTTTTGTTTGGTGAAAGTGCCCATGCATCTGATACCCTTCACGTCATCACCCATAATAAAGAAACCATCGTTACCAATCCATCAAAAGGATTTAATGAATACAAACGCTGGGGCGTTTTTCCTTCTGCGCAAACACCTATCCGTAAGATTGTGTTGCATGTAAAATTTGCCTGTCCCGACACCATGCGTTGTGCCGATTGGGATTACCTGGACTTTATCAGCATAAAGAGATTGGGTGGTGTGAACGGCACAGATAAAGATTTTGAAATTGCTCGCATGCTTACACCTTATGGTGGCGCTTTTGACAAAGACTGGCGTTTCGATTGGGAACTGGACGTTACTGATTTTAGTTTGCTGTTGCGTGACAGTGTGGAAATTGAATACAACCACACCGGTTATGAAAACAACAAAGACCGTGGCTGGCTGGTGACGCTGGATTTTGAGGTCATCAAAGGAAAGCCGGTGGCGGAACCCATCAGCATTCAAAAGATTTATAGTGGTGCATACAAATATGGCGATAGTGCCGCACCAATTGAAAATTTCTTAAAGCCTGTTGATTTTGTCCGTGAAAAAAACGCATCGTTTGCCAAATTGAAAGTTTATCAAACCGGCCATGGCGATAATGCAGCCGATGAATGCGGCGAGTTTTGCAGCAAAAAAAGAGATATAGTTTTTAACGGAAATCTAATTGACACAAGACCGATCTGGAAGAAATGCGGCGATAATCCATTGTATCCGCAAGCCGGTACATGGATACTGGATAGGGCGAATTGGTGCCCCGGTTATTTACAAATACCCGATGAATACCTGCTTCCATTAGAAGAAAAGAACGTGGTTGATATTAATATGGAGCCTTATGAAACACCAAAATCAGAAGCTGTTGAAAATATTACTGCTTACATAATTCAATATAAAAGAGCAGCCACTAAAAACGATGTAAGTGTAACCGACATTATTGTTCCTACGGATAAGAAAGTGCATTTGCGAAAAAATCCGGCGTGCAGCCGCGCAAAAATTTTGGTAAAGAATAACGGCAAAAATGAGTTGAAACAGTTGTTGATATCGTATCACACAATTGGTTTTGGTAGCAAAAGCTATTTATGGAAAGGCAGGTTGCCGTTCAATCAGCAAACTGAAATTGTGCTGCCAGGAACAATTGAGGCAGCAAAAGGAGAGAACACTTTTGTGGTAACGTTATTAAAGCCAAATGGCAAAGCAGATGAATTTGCAGATGACAACACCATGGCATCTCATTTTATGAAAGCTCCGGTGCATGGAAAGGAATTGGTGCTTGTTTTTAAAACCAACAATCAGCCCCAGCACAACTCTTATACAGTCGTAAACAGTAACGGTACTGCTGTCTATAGTAAAACTTTTGACAGCACTCAGAAAAATAAATTGTTCCGAGATAGTTTGCATTTATCCGAAGGCTGTTATCAATTGATGATACAGGACACTGCCGGCGACGGGTTAGAATTTTGGTTCAACAACAGGGGTGGCAGAGGTTATACCCGTTTGCAGGATGCCGGCGGCAATTTGCTTAAGCAATTCGATTCTGATTTTGGAAGTGAGCTTACGTACAACTTTGTTGTTAGTGCAGATGAAAAACAATGGAGCGAAATGAATACCGAACCCGCCATTGGTCTTTATCCTACGCGAACAACAGGCAAAACCGTAATGGACTATTTCGGTGGTACGCCACAGGATGTAACAGTACAAATCATCACCGATGAAGGGGCGCAACTGGTAGAAGAACACCATTATAAAAATTTAAAA
>JBQCHB010000189.1:0-9166 GCA_051955075.1 Flavisolibacter sp. | reverse complement strand
GGGAAACATAACGACAAAGACTTGGAATGTAACACGTTGATTTATCAAACCCATATTTTAAAATGTTCAACGCTCAATTCTTAGTGTTCAAATAAAGAAAAGCAAATTGAATGAATTTTACATTGCGAATGACCGTTAATTTCAAACGAAAAACTATAAACTCACCATGGCTACGCATTTACAGGCAGGACAAAAAGCACCATCTTTTACCGGCATTGACCAGGATGGCAACAAGATCTCATTAGCTGATTTAAAAGGGCAAAAAGTGGCTTTGTATTTTTATCCGGAAGATGATACACCTACCTGCACTATACAGGCGTGCAATCTCAGGGATAATTATTCGCTATTAAAAAAGAATGGCATTAAAGTGATTGGTGTGAGTCCTGATGATATAACCAAACACCAGAAGTTTAGAGAAAAATTCAGTCTTCCGTTTACATTGCTGGCAGACCCGCAACATAAGATCATTGACAAGTATGGCGTGTGGGGTGAAAAGAACTTGTATGGAAGAAAATACATGGGACTTCACCGCACCACATTTGTAATCGATGAAAATGGCGTGATCAAAAAAATATTTTTGAAGCCAAGAAACAAGGCGCATGCAGAGGAAATAGTAAAGGTGTTTGAATGATAAATGGAGAAGTGGGTTTTGAAAAGCGATATTTGGACATTATCTTTCCGCTCAATCCATACTTATGAAACTGTTTTGTTTTTTATTTCCGGCAATATTTTTTGTTACAAGCTGCAATAAAGAAAATCAGCAATCTATTATCGGGAAATGGACAATTATTGAAAGAATGGCTGGAACCGGCGGAAATTTCATCACTTCTTCTTACGCACCTCTTTCTGAAATGAGTATTGAATTTAAACCAAGCGGTGATTTTTTTGCTTACAACTATAATTCTTCTATTTCTTCCAATGCTTTAGAAGGATTTGATAGGTATCAGATAGCATCAGGTGACCAGATAAAGCTCTACAAAACTTCAAATGGCGAATCCCTAAATATTTTCTACTCTTTAAAAAACAACCTGCGACTGGATTATCAAGCCAGGTGCGGATTTACAGAAACTTTTATCCGTAATTAAATCACCCATTCCACTTCACCTACGTCAAATCTTTCTTCGGCAGCATGTTCCACTATTAATTGTCCTGAATCAGTTACGCCTTTTACATTGGCTTCAAAAATTCTGTTTGCTTTTTTCAATTTTACTTTTTCATCAACTTTGTAAAGATGTTGCTGGTATTCATGTGCAATAAGCTGCGGATTTGTGATTACGTTGCGGTATGCCTTATTTAAACAATCGCATAGATCTTTTGCCAGCGACAAAGGGCCCCAATCTTTTCCTGTAATTTGTTTCAGCGAAACAGCTTTGTTTATCAAGTCACCAAAATGTGTTTGATTAATATTCAACCCAATGCCTGCAATTGCATATTTCCAATCAATGCCCTGGAATACATTTTCAATCAATATTCCGCCTGCCTTTCTGTCACGCCAATAAATATCATTAGGCCATTTAATTTTTACATCAGTTTGCGCATAGCTGTTAAAAAAATGAAGCGTTCCAACGGCTATAGCTTTGCTTAGCATGAAGGCCTGTGACGGGCTCAATTCTTTGGGCTCAATAATAATGCTGATAGCAATATTGCTTTTCGCCTCCGAATTCCAGTTCTTACTGCGCTGTCCGCGGCCTTTTGTCTGGTCATGCGTAAACACAGCAGTGCCATGCTGTGCCATACCTGCATGTACCAATCCCATGGCATAGTTGTTGGTGCTATCCACTGTAGGCAGTTCTATAAAAGGGGAACCTATGCGGTTTGAAGATGACAATTAACCATTATTTTTGGCAAAGAAAAATAACTTTAATTGTCACTACCTTATAGACTGCACTTATTATTTATCAACAAAAAATCTATTTAATATTTGGAACCATTAGAAGTATTGACGCATCGAAGGAAGGGCACGGGCCGGTTGAACAGGAATTCTAAAATTTTCAAAACTATTATACGGGCTATTCAGGAAAAAAAAGGCGAAAACATCGTATCGCTTGACCTTAGAAAAATACCCGAGGCCGTTGCGGACTTTTTTGTTGTCTGCGAAGCCAACAATCAGCCACAAATCAGAGCCATAGCCGATTTTGTAGAAGAACAGGTAAAAAAGAATTGTGACGAACGCCCCTACCGGCATGAAGGCAAACAAAATTTGCAATGGGTTTTAATCGATTATGTGAACATTGTTGTTCATATAATGATGCCGGAACAAAGAAAATTTTATAAGTTAGAAGAAATGTGGAGTGATGCTTCTATGGAAGAATACAATCCTTAACGGTTGGGTTTGTTAAATAGCAGCAGGTCATAATAATATTCGACGAAAATTCAATTACTTGCACCATTCAGTTTAAGACTAATAAGAAAAATAAAATGTCACAAGAGCCATATAAAAACGATAACAAAACCAGACTTCCGAAATTTTCCAATCGTCCTGCGGGTCCGTCCGGAGACGGAGAAAATCCACGCAAGGGGCCACGATTCAGTATTTATTGGGTTTATGCCATCATTTTTGCGGTATTGATCGGCTTCCAGTTCTTTCCTCCATTCTCAAGTTCTTTGGAAAAAACCAATTTCGAGAACTTTAAGCAAATGGTGTCCAAAGGTGATGTAGCCAAATACATTATTGTTGACAACCGCGACATGGTAAGGGTTTATTTAAAGCCCGAGGTTATTCAGCAATATGCAGCTTCCACCAAGGCAAAATTTACTGCTGATGGTCCTCATTTCTATTTCAGAATATCGGCTAATGAAGATGTTCGGAAAGAAATGAATGATTTTTATGCCGAAGCAAAGGTGCCAGCGCAAAACCAGCCTTCATCCGATGTGGAAAATGAAACCAACTGGTTCAGTCCCATTTTACAAACCTTATTACCGATCCTGATCTTCATTGGTCTTTGGATTCTATTAATGCGCAAAATGGGTGGCGGAGCCGGTGCCGGTGGTGGTCCTGGCGGTATTTTCAACATAGGTAAATCAAGAGCTACTTTATTTGATAAAGGCACAAGGGTGAACATTACGTTCGCCGATGTCGCAGGTTTGGATGAGGCCAAAGTGGAAGTAATGGAAATCGTAGACTTCCTCAAAAATCCTAAAAAGTACACTTCTCTTGGCGGTAAAATTCCAAAAGGGGCTTTGCTTGTAGGTCCTCCGGGAACCGGTAAAACTTTATTGGCAAAAGCTATGGCCGGCGAAGCACAGGTTCCTTTCTTCAGCCTTAGCGGTTCCGATTTTGTAGAAATGTTTGTAGGCGTTGGTGCCAGCCGTGTTCGTGATCTGTTCAAACAGGCAAGAGAAAAAGCACCTTGTGTAATTTTCATTGACGAGATTGATGCCATCGGCCGTGCCCGTGGTAAGAACATGATGATGAGCAATGATGAAAGAGAGAGCACACTGAACCAGTTACTGGTTGAGATGGATGGCTTCGGCACCGATTCGGGAATCATTGTTCTGGCAGCTACCAACCGTCCCGATGTATTGGATACAGCGTTGCTGCGTCCGGGCCGTTTCGACAGGCAAATTACTATTGACAAGCCCGATGTAAAAGGTCGTGAGGCAATATTTAAAGTTCACCTGAAACCTATCAAGGTTTCGGAGAAAGTGGACATACATAAACTGGCTGAACAAACCCCTGGCTTTGCCGGCGCCGATATTGCCAACGTTTGTAATGAAGCGGCGCTGATTGCTGCACGAAAAGGCAAGAACGCCGTTGACATGAGCGATTTCCAGGATGCAGTGGACAGGGTAATTGGTGGTTTGGAGAAAAAGAACAAGATCATTTCTCCGGATGAAAAAAGAATCATTGCTTACCACGAGGCCGGACATGCCATTTGCGGATGGTTTTTAGAACATGCTTATCCTTTACTGAAAGTAACAATCGTTCCCAGAGGGACAGCAGCATTGGGTTATGCTCAATACACGCCTAAAGAGCAGTATCTATACAATACCGATCAGTTAAACGACCAGATTTGTATGACCTTGGGCGGACGTGCCAGTGAAGAGATCTTCTTTGGCAAAATTTCTACCGGTGCCCAAAACGACCTGCAACAGATCACCCGCATTGGTTATGCTATGGTTACGGTTTATGGTATGAATGATAAAGTGGGCAACATCAGCTTTTACGATCCGCAGCAGGATAATTCTTTCACCAAACCTTACTCCGATGAAACGGCTAAGTTGATTGATGAAGAAGTAAGAAAGCTGATTGATGACGCTTATGCAAGGACAAAACAGTTGTTAACGGAGAAAAAGGCCGAAGTTGAAAAATTAGCCGAAGCTTTGTTGGATAAAGAAGTTTTGTTCCAAAGTGATGTGGAAGCATTGATCGGTCCACGTCCCTTCCACGACAAGCATTTATTAGATGTTGAACCAAATGATAAACATCCTGAAGGTGGTATTAGCGAAGGCGTTCCACCGTACGATCCCAATGTTACAAACCAGGCACCTGCACCTAAATAATGAGTAATTCAACAGCTAAGAATAATATTCTGAAAAAAATACGCATGGCGTTGGCACATCCAACGCCATTGCCTTTTCCTAAAAGTGAGGGAAACGAATCTGTTTTTCAGCCACAACAACAGGACCTTGTTGTTGAATTTGCAGAACAGTTTACAAGCCTGCAGGGCAAGTTTATCTTTTGCGAAAGCGAACAGGAATTGCCTGGTCATTTTGCCAAGCTTTGTTATCAAAACCAATGGACAAAAATTTATTGCCAGGAAGAAAAATGGCAGTCCATTATTCAAGCTAACAGCTTATATGCTGATATTGCTACCTGTGAAGCTTCTGTAACAAGTTGTGAATTTTTAGTGGCAAGAACAGGAAGCATGATCTTAACTTCTGTGCACCAGGGCAGGATACCAAGTGTGTATGCGCCTGTGCATGTTTGCATTGCGTACACATCGCAACTGGTATATGATATTAAAGACGGGCTGGCAGCAATGAAAGATAAATACCGCCAGTATCTTCCTTCTCTCATCACGTTTGCCACTGGCCCAAGCCGCACGGCTGATATTGAAAAAACTTTGGTCGTTGGCGTTCATGGCCCAAAAGAAGTATATTGTTTTGTAATTGACAATCAGCAATAGTTGCACCCAGCCAATGCACATTCCACCGCACAAAAAAATATTTTTCCTTTCCGATTTTCATCTTGGTGCACCCAATGCCCAAAGCAGTTTGCAACGTGAAAAATTGATCGTTCAATTTTTGAATGAGATCAAAGAGCAGGCTTATGCCATCTTTATTGTAGGTGATATGTTTGACTTTTGGTACGAGTATCGCAAAGTAGTGCCTAAAGGCGGCGTAAGATTGCTGGGCAAGATTGCAGAGCTGTCGGATGCAGGAATAGCCATTCATTTTTTTGTAGGTAACCATGATATGTGGATGCGCAATTATTTTCAAAAGGAATTAAATGTGCCGGTATATTTTGAACCTAAAGAATTTGAATTCAACGATAAGAAATTTTTAGTGGGTCATGGCGATGGATTAGGCCCCGGAGATCACGGCTATAAGGCAATGAAAAAGGTTTTTCGCAATCCCGCTTGTCAATGGATGTTTGGCATTTTGCCTCCTTTCGTTGGTGTAGGACTGGCTAATTACTTCAGTAATAAGAGCCGGGCCGCCACTGGCAGCAGCGAAGAAGATTTTTTGGGTGAAGACAAGGAATGGTTGCTGATTTACAGTAAAGACGTACTGCAAAAAAAACATTTTGATTTTTTTGTGTTCGGGCATAGACACTTGCCCATAGATTTTCGTCTATCCAATAATAGCCGCTACATTAATCTTGGCGAGTGGATGAACTTTTGCACTTATGCTGTTTTTGATGGTGAGGATATGCAATTGAAATCGTACACAGGAAAAGAAAACAAAATTTATAAAAATTGGTAAGGGCTTTTTTACAAATATGGTTTGCTTTTTTACTTGTTCAACCATCCTTTGCGCAACAAAAAGATTCTTCTTTTACATTAATTAAAACATATACAGGCGACATTGCCGATGCGGCCATTGACAATCTCGATAATCTTTATATCATCTCTTCAACGGGTCAAATCAAAAAATTTAATGCGAATGGTGATTCGGCTGGCACTTATAACCAGGTCAGGAACTTTGGAAAATTATTTTCGCTGGATGTATCTAATCCACTGAGGCTGCTGCTTTTTTACAAAGACTTTTCTACGGTTGTTCTACTTGACCGTTTTTTGGCCAATCGTATCACCATTGATTTAAAGAGATACAATATTCTTCAACCAGGCGCCGCAGCAACGTCGTACGACAATAATATTTGGGTGTTTGATGAGTATGATAATAAATTGAAAAAGATAGACGAGCAGGGAAACAAATTATTGGAAACGCCAGATTTCAGAACCGTTTTTGACGAAGCCATCCACCCGCAAAAAATCATCAGCAATAACAATCTTGTGTACCTGGCCGATACAGCTAAAGGCGTTTTTGTTTTTGATAATTACGGTTCATTCAAGAAAAAAATTGCTGCAAAAAACTGGCAAAGCATTGCTGTAAAAGAAAACTACCTGATTCAAACACACAGCAATGAAATCGTTGTTTATAATACTGCCACTTATGTGGATGTAAAGAAAATCATTCCTTCTTCTTTTCAACCATATATCAAGTCTTTTTCTACTGCTACCAAACTGGTAACTTTCTCAAACGATTCTTTGCGCATTTATCAATACAGGCTTTGACTTTTCTGCGAAATGCCGCAAACAAATTTTTTCATTTCCAACAGGTCAAGTTTTCAACCTGTTAACGTTCCTATTCAACATAATCTATAATTTTATCCAAACGCTGTAGATGGATAATTTTTTAGACAGGATATTTCTGGCCAACGCGGTTCGTGATTATCTATGGGTGATCGGTGTCATCCTTTTTGTTTTGTTTTTGAACCGGTTCATTTCAAAATACATCGCCATTTTATTATGCAAGGTCTTTAAGAAAATCTGGAAAAATTTTGACCAGCAAAAATTTGTAAGCCTCATCATTCACCCACTCGGAACATTTTTGGTGATCTCGGTTTCCATTGTGGCTTTATACAGGTTAAATTTTCCACCGCAGCTCAACATAACGCTGTATAAATATTCCATACAGAAAATCATTCTTTCCATCGCCATTTGTATTCAGGTCATTGCTTTCATCTGGCTGCTTTTGCGATTAATAGATTTTATTGCCAGCGTACTGGAAGTAAGAGCCAATAAAACGCTGGATCAAAGCGATAACCAGTTGATCGTTTTCTTTCGCGATTTCTTGAAAGTGATCATTGGCATTATTGGCATAATGATGTTGCTGCATTTTGCATTTAACTATGATGTCAGTAGCCTGCTTACAGGCTTAAGCATTGTAGGAGCAGCCATAGCACTGGCTTTGAGGGAAAGCCTGGAAAACCTCATTGCATCATTCGTCATTTTTTTTGACAAACCTTTTACCACCGGCGATAATGTAAAAGTTCAGAATGTAAGTGGCGCAGTGGAACGTATTGGTCTTAGAAGTACCAGGATAAGAACGGTTGATAAATCGTATGTAACAGTGCCGAACAAGCAGATGGTGGACAGTATTCTTGATAATATTTCCTTGCGGTCGCAAATACGGGGCGAGATTAACTTATACATTCACCTATGGACACCTTCTGAAAAAATAGACCATCTATTGAAAGAGACCAAAGTTTATTTATCCTCTATACCTGAAATTCAAAACCACAATGTGCTTTTCAACGATATAAAGGGACAGGCCTTTATTGTCTTCGTTGAATTTTTTACGCCGCCTATCGCATGGAGCCGCTTCACTGCTATCAAGCAGCAGGTGAATTTTTTTATCCTGCAAACAATGGAAAAATTGGAAATGAGAATTACAGCACCTTGAGTGTTTTTGATTTATAGTTTGTGGTTTGAAGTTGTCGTAGTAGGGTAAATTAGTTCGTGCTTACAACCATTTACTCCATCTGTTAGGCTCTTGCTCTTTTATGGAAGTGTAAACTACAAACTATAAACTATTTTATTTCTTTCCTGCGATGATCTCCCCGAGGTCTCTATCAAACATTCCGGAATGTCCGTACTCTACAACACGGCCAATTTCCTTACCGTTTTTCATTACAATAAACGTGGGAACATTTACAATGTTGAAGGCTTCCGATAAATGCTGAATGGTTTTTTTATTATGATCCACACCGAGTAAAGTCACCTTGTCCTGTGGCAAACCTGCAGCATCTGCCAGCATGAAAAATTTAGGTAAAATAAACTTGGTGTCGCCGCACCAGGTGCCACCGAAGGCAATGATGTTGATGGAATCCTTGTTGGCCCTTAAAGCATGCAAAGCATTTTGGTCAGGCGTGTAATCTTTTTGATTTTTCTGAAACCACGCAAATGATGAATCGGTAAGCAGTTCCTGTTTTGTAATAAAACATTTGACCAATTTTTTTCCATCAGAATCGCGGATAACCTGGGGGTTTTGCGCAAAAACGACTCCACTTACAAATAATGTTATGGCAAAAAATAAGATATTCTTCATACTGTATGATTGTCATTTAAAATTAAGATGGAGATAACAGCAAAAAAGTTGTGCGGTGTTAAATGCATGCTACAAATTGGCTTTTAACTGGAGTAAAAAAGAACGCATTTTTTGCAGCGACTGCACCATTTCGTATTTTTCTTTGGCCTGTTTATTCTTCTTCAAAAAATCTTTGGCGCCTTCCATGGTAAATTTTCTGCGGCGCAAAAGATCATGGATCATTTGTAAGTTCTTTATGTCTGTAGGTTTAAAGAACCTGTCTCCTTTCCTGTTTTTGCGTGGTTCTAAAATATCAAATTCATTTTCCCAAAAGCGTATCAGTGAAGTGTTGACTTGGAACATAGCCGCCACTTCACCAATAGAATAATATTGTTTTTGAAAAAGGATTTCATCTTCCGGAACTTCTACCAGGTCTACTTCTGCCTCAATGTCTTTTAAAGATTTTCTTCCGCGGCTTTGTTTCACCGCAGCTGGCTTGGGTGGAACAACCGGCTGTTCCAAAGGTGTTTCTTTCGGTTCATCCTTTTCCGGCTGCGAAGAAAAGTCAAATGTTATTTGTGGTAAAGGCTTATTCATTGCATGAAGCATAAAAATAAGAAGGAATGTGTTA
>JBQCHB010000188.1:0-5622 GCA_051955075.1 Flavisolibacter sp. | reverse complement strand
ATATTTCCTGGTTTTACTGAGGCATCACCTTTAATGCGTACACGACCAATAATTTTTAAAAGATGATTGCGCATTGCATAAGCGTTAGACCAATCATTTAATTGATCTTCTGTAAGATGACCTGAGTGATTAAGTTTTATTTCTGCGTTCAACACGCCGCCTAAATCATTAGAAGAAAGATTCCCGTTTTCTGAAAATGTTGCAGCGCCCGGATCTGATTCTTCAACTTTTTGTTTTGTAAAATCCCATGAATGACTGGTGATTTGTTTTATCTGTTTACGTGCGTCCATTTCTGCTTCGAAATCCCAAATGTTATCGCCATACGTTGCTTTTAAAACCGCTGTGCCCGATGATGATGGTTTTTTTGCATTCAGTTTTCCATCATCCGTTAAAACAAACATGCCATTGGCCTCTGCTCTTGTTACAATAAAATCCCAATCTGTTGTATCAAACTGAACCAGTTGTTTAAATGAGAATTTAGTTGCATCAATATCACCGGCAAGATCACTTGCGAGCTCTTTTATTACATCACTGTCAGTTTCGTTAATATGATAGACACTTTTTCGTGCCATGGTTAATTTTACAGCTTTGTCTTTTGCTTCAATCGTTAATAATGAAGAAGCATGCTGTCTAACTTTAATGCTGTGTTTTATAATGATGCCTTCAAAAACGGTATCCACTTCGCCATGATAACCCAACTGAATTTTTATAGTACTGCCTGGTTTAAATTTATCATCATTGCTCAGCGGGAAATCTCTATTTGATGCGGAACCATCGAAAAAAATTATTTTGGCAGAAGCTATTTTATTAAATGATTTATTAATTGTAATCTGAGATAACAAAGTCTGATTACTTAACACTGTTCCGTTAATAAAAACTTTCCTGGTAACAACATCTGTTTCCTTTTTAGTTCCGGGTGATATTGAAGATAAAGTATCAGCCATCTTTCTAAATTTATTTATCAGCTATCGGCGGAAAAACAAGTGTTGTTCCTGCTTTTAATTTTCTAAAATTTTTAAGCTTATTTACTTTGGCAACCTGTAAATAATATGTTTGATTGTTGTAAATGTTATAGGTGAGTGACGGTAAAATGTCTCCTTCTTTTACTTCTATCTTATGCGTTAAATCGGGAGAAGAAAGCATGCTTAATATAGCACCTAAAGTAGAAGGTGTTCTTTCTACAAAGCTTGCACTTATTTTTGCGCGTATAGGCAAACCAAACATATCAAACATAGTGTAAGTAACATTTGATGAAGTAATGTTACATGAACTGATGAATGTGCCATATTGAACCAGTAAGTAAGGCGGTCTGTGTGTTTTACTAACAATTACTGTTGTAGCAGTTCTAAAAAGAAGTACCTGTGCTGTAACGGGTATTTTTATACCGTTGGTGTTTACACCGGTTCCGTCAAGTGTAAATTCAATTGAAAAAGAACGCGGCCTGGTGGCAACATAAACAGGATTTGATCCGCTGTCTCCTGCCGCACAATCATTCTCCCATTTTACATCTTCTTTTATGGATAAATTTTCCGGGTTAAACATGGCAATGAAAGGAATGCCTGCAGGTATTCCATTTTCATTAACGGGAATAATTTTTAAATTGAAAGGCAGTTTTGCCGCACTTATTGCATCCATTATCTTTCTTGTTTTTCTCTTATTATTTCCAATACTTTTTCTATTAATTCATTTTCGCCGTTGCTATTTGGAGGACAGTCGGGTTCATTGGTGCCTGAACTGCCGGATGGCCGCGGATCAACAACAGCTTTTATTACAACTTCATTTATTTGTACCGGCATTTGTTATTACATTTTTCGTTCGAAATACTGATAAGCTAATTCTATTGATTCAACAACAACCGCATTTTCACTTGACTTTAAATCAGACATTGACCATTTTAAAGGATATGCCTGTACTACATTCCAAACGGCAACAGGCTCGTCGGCTTCATCCAATAATGTGATGGTTATATCTGCAGGTTTGAAATCATATACCGCAACTATAAAATAAGTGTTCATTGCAGATTTAAACCAGTCGAGAAATGCAGAGCCTTTCAATAAGCCTCTTTTCAAAATAAGATTGGGATACTTTGCTCTTTTAGGCAACTTGTATTCAAACCTGTTTTCGCCACCTTCACGCAATGTTTCTGTTTCCACTTCCACAGAAAGCCCGCTTACTTCCTGGAAGCGCTGTTCAGAATCTGAATCGGCGCCATCCACACCATTCAATTCAACTTTAAAATGAAAGCATGCCGGTGGATAATAAGAAGCCATTCTTATACTGTTTTAACCGTTATACCTTCATGAGCCAAATCAATCGATTCAATTGCAATGTCGTTGCCGGTAGCTTTTAAGCCAGGACCTTCACATTTAATGGGAAAAGCCTGTACCACCGTCCAAACCATTACGGGTTCGCCTTCATCATTCAATAAAGAAATAGTGATGTCGCGTCTTTCAACATTTGGTGCTCCATTATTATTAAACCATGTAAAAAGCTCATTGTTTTTCTCAACGATGCCTCTTTTTAAACTGATGTTATTTACTTTTTTTAAACCCGGTCTTTTTAGTGAAACGGTTGTTCCATTCATTAATCCATCACGGTATTCTATTGGCTGAATTTCCTGCGTTAACCCTGAAACGTCAGAAAAGCCAATATCTTGGTTATTCCATGAAACTTTGTAGTGAAAGACAGCTAAAGGATAGTTTGCCATTTTATTTTGTTTAAAATTTTAAAGTTTGAATTATGATTGCTGCATGAGTTGGGTAAACTTCAATACAATAAATTCTGCTGGTCTGGCAACGGCCATTCCTATTTCTATATTCATTCTTCCTTCCAGAATATCGAGCGCCGTCATGGTGGTGCCTAAGCCAACACGCACATAAAATGCCTGCTCCGGTTTAGAACCTGCGAGTGCGCCATCTCTCCATTTTACAAACAGGTAATTTTCAATCATGGCGCTCACCTTTACCCACGTGCTAATAGTGTTGGGTTCGAACACTGCCCATTGAATTGATTTCTTAATTGATTCTTCTACCATGTTAAAGAAGCGGCGCACACTTATGTACTTCCATTCGTTATCGTTACCATTTAAAGTTCTTGCGCCCCAAACCAAAGTGCCATAGCCAGGAAATGTTCTGATAACGTTGATTGATTTACCTGAATCGGGATCAACATTTAAATTTTCCTGCTGCCTGCTGGATATATCTATGTAAGGTGCAACAACAGATAATACGGTTTCGTTTGCCGGCGCTTTCCAAACACCTTTTGTATTATCAACCCTGGTATATAAACCTGCAATTGCACCAGATGGCGGAAGTACTACCCACTCATTGTTGAGCAATGCCTGCACCTTATTATAAAAAACAGAACCGGCGAATTTGCTCATGGCATCTCCCGCAGCAATAGTTACTGAAGCAGTAGCACCAGCTGCAAGTGTGTAGGCATCTACTTTCAAATTATCAAAATCATAAGTATGTGCATAGGCAGTAATAAGGTTAGGATAATAAGCCGCAGCATACCTGTCAGAAACTGCTCCCACGGTTGCATCGCGAATAAATTTTATATCCGCATCCAAATCTGAATCTGTATATGTTTTACTTTTTGGAGTAACCTTGTATGGGTCGATAATTGCAAAGCGGTCGCGCAAATCTGGGTCTGATGCCTGTTTAATCATTGCCTGCACCACCTTTGTGTATGAAGCAGAATTAGCAGTATCAATATTCCTTGCTTCAGGAACTACAAGCAGCGTCACTTCGTCCACATCTTTAACTTTATCAAGTCCGCTGGTTAAGTCGGCTTCTTTCACTGCACCGGCAGCGTTTGTGTACGTATCAACGGCAACAATGAAGCAGGTTCCTCCGCCATTGTCAAAAAAGATTTGTAGTGAATAATACAAATTGTACTTCGACCTTTTTGTGTTATCGTAAGTAAATTTTACATCATAATTACTATCACCTGCATCGTTTACCGTAATAGTAATACTGTCATCTGCTTCTTTTGGCGGCCCACCATAAATCACTATAAATTCTGCAAGGCTGCTGATTTTTGTTGGAATCATTATTAGGTCTCCCGCTGAAAGCTTATCAGCTTTTTCGGTGTAGCCAACGAAGGCCGGGATCGCTGTTTCTACTTCAGCAACGGAAGGAGGTAGCGAGGGAATTTCCTGCACATAGACGCCAGGTGTGGAAAGTTTTAATACTGCCATTTTATTTTTTGTTTAAAGCGTTAGAAATATATCAGAATAAATTTTAGGTAATGCCGAACAATTAATGCTGTTAGTTGATGGATAAGGCAAATTGCTTTTTACCGCAGCTTCGTTTACATCGCTTATATATTTTTTTAAAGTGATGTTTAGCGGATCAAACACTATTCTTGAGCCATGCGTGGTAGAACTTGTAGATGACAAATACCTTTCGTGTAAAAAAATTTCAGTGTCAGATACAAATACAAATTCTGTATCTGTGTTTGATATTCTGCTGAACGTAATTGTTGAATCGTTAGTAACAATGTTTAGATGATTAATAAAATCTGTTTTCTCTGCAGGCGTTGATAATGCTGCTATTTCGAGATAAAGCGGACTTGTATTTTGCAAACGGATTGTATAACGCCAGAACGTTTCGCGGTTTGTAAAACTTATCAGGTAGAGAGGCCTTTCCGAAGTTAAAGATCTGTCAGACTCAATTATTCTGTAATTAGAAGCTATTGCATCAGAAAGTGACAATTCAATAATTCCGAATACAGCTTGTGTGCTATATCTTTCTAAATAATAAAATTCATCTGCCAATAAGTTATTGATCAGCAGTTCACATTTACCAGCAGGCAAAGTTGAAAGATTAAAACTCAAATCTGATTGACCACCCTGGTTAACAATCAATGTCGGTTCAACAAACTGACCAGATAAAGCATGTTTTACTCTGGCTGTTCCTTGCGCAACATTAGCGGTATGATGAAACCGATAATTTTCTGTGGATGTTTTAACAGAATCGTTTGTGCCGTCTACACCTGCTGCATTTTTAGAAAGATGTAGATTATTTCTTAGCGCTGCTACATCGGTTACTTCATTATTAAAATAGTAAATTTTATTTGGAGAATATTGAACAGGCAGATCATTAAAATTAATTGCATCGTGATTTTTTAATATCATCAAAAAACTAAGTATATCATCTTTGCGTGCAGGAAATTTTATTAAATCATTACCTGCTCCGTTTGTACCGGCAACTCTTGCTAATACAATAAACCCACTGTTAATATTGGTGTTTTTAAAAACCATGTTCATCCTGCTCATCACGCTCAGACAATCATCTGTAGGCACAATTAAAATATCTAATTCTGGTGTTACTGCATTTTGTTTATAAAACCTGTTCTGGTAAAACAATTGTTCTACAGACAATCTGAATAATTCCGCATATTTTATTTGTATACCATTCATGTTAATCAGTTTTCCAGAACGCCTACTTGCGTAATTCCCGGTGCCGGGCTCATACTCTTTGTATCAAATGCTGTAAGCAAATTCATTTTATAAACTATGCTGGGCATGTATTTTCCGCCAAACATGGCCCACAAATTATTTTGTTGCTCAAAAGAGAAATTATGAATTCTGAAAGTAAGCCTGTCAATCAGTTGCCA
>JBQCHB010000187.1:0-3380 GCA_051955075.1 Flavisolibacter sp. | reverse complement strand
AGAGAGTTGAGTCATGAATTTTCATTGGTGAAAGCTGCTAAAAAAATCATGACCATGGGGCCAAAATACCTGATCATCAAAAAGGGCGAACACGGCGCCCTGTTATTTCACGGCGACCAGGTGTTTTATGCACCGGCGCTTCCTTTAGAAGATGTGTTCGACCCAACCGGCGCCGGCGATACATTTGCCGGTGGCTTTATTGGTCATTTAGCCCGTACAAAAGATATTTCGTTCGAGAACATGAAAACGGCTATTATCATTGGTTCGGCTATGGCCAGTTTTTGCGTGGAGAAATTTGGAACACAGCGTTTAAAAGAAATCACCAAAGAAGATATTGATAAGAGATTAACGCAGTTTAGAGAACTGGTGAATTTTGATATTGAATTGGTCTGAGCCATGAGTTAGGAAATTGATTAGATTAGTCAAGAGGTAAAAGCATTCATTATAAAAAGAGTCTTTAATTATTGAAGACTCTTTTTATTTCCCGGTAATCTTTTAATCTTCCCAAATCGTGGTTCAAACAGGTTATAATTTCCTTGCCAGCACCACTGTATTTTTAAAATGCTTTTTCTTTCCCTGCAGGTTAAAGATCTCGGTGTAGATGATATAAGTGCCGATTGGCAACTTTTGATTTTTTTCATCTAATCCATCCCAGTTCCAGCTTCCTTTTAAACTCAGTGTTGCATTCTTTACCAGATAGCGGACAGGTCTTCCTGAAGCATTGAAAATGGTAATATTAGCTACGTATCCTGTTGCTTCCATTTTATAACTGATGGTTGCCATATCATCGAACGCATCATTATCAGGCGAAAATATTTTTGGACTAACATCAATTGTTGCATCACTATTGTTTGCAAGCTTGTACTGCGAATTTTTATAGGTAGGTGTTCCATAACCAACCGTAGAAGCAGCCGAATGCCAGTTGCTGGCGTCTTGCGAAGGGCTGTTTGGGTCAACTCTTTCCAAGGACACACCTTCTGCATCACTAATCAACGCAAAATGCCATTTAGCTGAATAAGCCACTTCGTCTATTACTCCTTCTTGTGCGTTAGTTATTACAACAACTCCTTTGTCATCCGGATAAGAAGGCATCGAGGCAACATCCAATATGCTCCGCGGATTTTGAACCAAATATTCATGAGCCAGTGAGGCCACATCTTCTGTTAGCACTATGTAATCACCCGGAAAAATATAGAAAGGTATTTCGCTTAATTTTTTGGCGGAGCTGATGCCGCCTGAAGTGTTTCGGTTGGCAATATAGAGTTTACCGGCATCAAATATTTTATTGCTGTTGTTATATATTTCCACAAAATCAAAAGCATTTGGTTTTGGATCAAATAAAATTTCATTGATAACAATATCTCCCGGCAAAGCTTCTTCCGCCAATCCAATATTCACTTTATTGAAAGCTCCGATTGCATTGCCTTTGCAATCATTTACATTAATAGCAGTTAAGGTATAAATATTTCTTTTTTGAAGTGGTGCTGAAAGCTTTACAACCACCTGGTCAAACAAAGGTGCCTGCGGCGTTGCTGAGATAACAGTAAATCCATTTGTTAAAGTAAAATTTGAAGCCTGTGCAGCAGATACACTATCCAGCGGTTCATCAAACACAGCTACAAGTGTCACGCTGTCCGTGCTATATATTCTTATTAACTGTGGCGGCGTTTCATCATTATTTGTTGCATCAAACGAATTTTGTTTGCCAGGTGTGCCTCCGTTAGCATCTGTGCTTTCTTTCCAAATTCTGATTCCCGTGCAAGGGTTGTGTGTATCTATCATCTCCAAAGTCCAGCCACCATCGCTTTTTATGGTGTTTTGATACCATGCCGATGAATAGTTGACTGCATGAATGGTTTTGCCTTCTTTTGACATCAATGAAAGTACAGTTCCGTCGTTAGGCAACGAAGGAAAAGAAGGTATACCCAAAACACTTCCGAAAGAAGAAAGAACTGAAGCGTTTGAGGTAGATCTGATGATTAAAAAACTATCGGGTGCCAAAACGTAGGAAGGAAAGCTTCCGCTGGTGGATGAAGATGTGGAAAGTTTCCAGCCCGAAAGATCCAATGCTTTGCCGCTTACATTTTTTAATTCAATAAACTCTGTGTTGGGAAGGCCCGCCTGCGGCGTAGGGTCAGTCATGATCTCGTCTATCACCACATCATATTGAACGGCTGTTTGTCCTTTAGCTCCAAAAGCCAGGTAGCAAAGTGTTGTCAGCAGCAATAATTTTGGTCTCATTACATCTAATGTAAAAAACTATTATCAAAAGAAGTAACCGATTTGGCCGGATAATTTTTTCGCTATACATTCGCCGGGCAATGCAAACAATGAAACATACAAAGTGCACGAAGAAACAGTTTCTGAAAAAGGAAGGTGTGTAACGTATATTGTATGTTCAAAATAAATTACAAGCCTTCCCTAGCCGGACGGCTTTTTTTATCTGTCAAAACTTTGAAATTGCAGATTGCAAAACAGTTAAACCACTAAACAAAATAAAATGAAAGTTGCAGTTGTTGGCGCCACCGGCCTTGTAGGTACAAAAATGTTGCAGGTACTTGCAGAACGTAATTTCCCTGTAGATGAATTAATTCCCGTTGCCTCAGAAAGGTCTGTTGGTAAAGAAGTAGAATTTAAAGGAAAAAAATACAAGGTAGTTGGAATGCAGGATGGCATTGCAGCCAAACCGGCGGTGGCTATTTTTTCTGCAGGTGGTAGCACTTCATTGGAATGGGCTCCAAAATTTGCAGAAGCCGGCATTACTGTCATTGATAATTCATCTGCATGGAGAATGGACCCTGCAAAGCCATTGGTGGTTCCCGAGGTAAATGCCGGGGTGCTTACTGCAAAAGATAAGATCATTGCCAATCCCAACTGTTCTACCATTCAAATGGTGGTGGCTTTGCAGCCTTTACATAAAAAATATAAGATCAGGCGAGTGGTTGTTTCAACCTATCAAAGCGTAACTGGCACGGGCAAAAAAGCCGTTGACCAATTAAACAACGAGAGGTCGGGAAAAGAAGGTGAAATGGCCTATAAGTATCAAATTGATTTGAACGCCTTGCCGCAGATAGACGTGTTTTTGGATAATGGTTACACCAAAGAGGAAATGAAAATGGTGAACGAAACCAAAAAAATTATGCAGGATGATTCTATCCGTGTTACGTCAACCACCGTTCGCATTCCGGTAATGGGCGGACACAGTGAAAGTGTGAATGTGGAATTTGAAAATGATTTTGATTTGAATGAGTTAAGGCAAATTTTATCGGAAGCGCCTGGCGTAATAGTGCAGGATGATCCTTCACAACAAATTTATCCAATGCCTTTGTGGGCACACGAAAAAGACGAAGTGTTTGTAGGCCGGCTGCGCCGCGATGACA
>JBQCHB010000186.1:0-5528 GCA_051955075.1 Flavisolibacter sp. | reverse complement strand
CGGGCACAGAAAAGAGATGTGGTTTTTGTGTGTGGTAGCGATGAACACGGTACCGCCATTCCCATCCAGGCTATGAAGGAAGGAACAACGCCGCAGGCTATTATTGACAAGTACCACGTCATCATGAAACAAAATTTTGATGACCTTTCTATTTCCTTCGACATTTATGACAGAACCTCCAGTCCTATTCATCACGAAACGGCGCAGGAATTTTTTACGTATTTGAATGACCGAGGTGAATTGGAAATAAAAGAATCAGAGCAGTATTACGACGAAGAAGCACAGACTTTTTTGGCCGACCGTTATATAAAAGGCACTTGTCCCAACTGTGGCTTTGAAAATGCTTTTGGCGACCAGTGTGAACGCTGCGGAACATCATTAAGTCCTGATGAATTAATTAATCCTGTTAGTACCCTTAGTGGTAAGCCACCTGTGAAAAGGTTGACAAAACATTGGTACCTGCCATTGAACAAGCATGAAGGCTGGCTTCGCAACTGGATTTTAAATGAACACCAAAGCGATTGGAAGGCAAATGTGTTAGGCCAATGCAAAAGCTGGATTGATGCAGGTTTGCAGCCGCGGGCAGTAACCAGGGATTTGGATTGGGGTATTAAAGTTCCATTACCAGATGCGGCTGGAAAAGTTTTGTACGTATGGTTTGATGCGCCTATCGGGTATATTTCTGCCACCAAGCAATGGGCTTTAAATACAGGCAATGACTGGAAACCCTATTGGCAGGATAAAGACACGAAACTTGTGCATTTTATTGGAAAAGATAACATCGTTTTCCACTGTATTATCTTCCCGGTAATGCTGCATTTGCATAATTATATTGTTCCTGATAATGTGCCCGCTAACGAATTTATGAATTTGGAAGGCGATAAAATGAGCACCAGTCGCAACTGGAAGCTGGACATGCAGGATTATATTGATGATTTTTTGAAGAAAGAAAATGGTGGCCCCCAAATGGCCGATGCGCTGCGCTATTATTTAACTACCATTTTGCCTGAAACAAAAGACAGTGAGTTCACGTGGAAAGGTTTCCAGGATGCAGTGAACGGAGAGTTGGTGGCTGTGTTCGCCAATTTCTTCAACCGCACTTTTGTGCTGATGCATAAGCTGACGAACGGAAAGGTGCCTAAATTTCACAATGATATTGCCGATGCTAAGGACAAAGAAATCATTGAAGAAATCAAAGCATCGAAAAACAAAATTGAAAATCTGCTTGAAGAATACAAGTTCCGGGATGGCTTGTTTGAAGTAATTGACCTGGCACGCAAAGGCAATAAGTATATGCAGGAGAAGGAGCCCTGGATTATTGCAAGGAAGCTACAGGATGGTTCTACCGCAATGGTTGATGGGAGAATTTTAGAACAAGCCAAAATTGATAACTGCCTTCATATTTGTTTGCAGCTATGTGCTAACCTGGCCATTTACATTAACCCTTTTCTGCCCAACACGGCAAGAAAAATGTTGTACATGATGAAGGTGGTTGACAAAATGCTGGACTGGGAAAATGCCGGTTCGCTAAAATTATTAAGTGTTGGTTATTCGCTTCGGGCACCGGAATTGTTGTTCAGAAAAATTGAAGACAGCGAGGTACAATACCAGGTAGATAAATTAAAAAAAGCCCTCCAGCAAGTTCAGGATGAAAAGGAAAAATCAAAAATGGAACGGGGAAAAGCAAATCAAAATATCCAGACTTCAATTGAATCAGATCATTCCAAAATTGCTAATCTGCAGCCTGAAATCGTTTATGATGATTTTGCAAAACTTGATTTGCGTATTGGAACTATTGTTACTGCCGAAAAAGTAGAAAAAGCCGACAAGCTTTTAAAGCTCCAGGTTGATCTTGGTTTTGAAAAAAGAACAATCGTCTCCGGCATTGCCCAGCATTTTGCTCCCGAATCACTGGTAAATAAGCAAGTGATTGTGGTGGCCAATCTCGCTCCCCGCAAAATGCGTGGCATTGAAAGCCAGGGAATGATATTAACAGCCGAACAGCCAGATGGAAAACTTATTTTGGTAAACCCGGATGCAGTAACCATTAACGGCTCAACGGTAAAATAGTCTGGTCAGTTTGAAAATCAAAAATCCCTGTTTTTTTAACTAACGGCGCTCAACTTGTCTATTGAGGCAACTCTTTCTTTTATAAACTCGTTTTAAGAAATACCACGGCTTAAGCTTGTGGTATTTTCTTTTTTGAATGAAACAGGTTTATAGAGAAAATATAATAATACATGAGAAGGCAGCTATTCAGTATCAAAGCAAAAATCGTAGCAGGCTTAATGATTTGTTTTTTATCCATTGCGGGTTGCCGTTATGACGTGGAACCAAATGTTTTTTGCGACACATCGAATGTTACATATTCCAGCACCATTACCGGCATTATTAACACGTATGGTTGCCTGTCTTCCAGTTGTCATGGTGGCGCTAACCCGCCGGCAGGATTTAGCTTGTCTGGCTACGATGCCGTTAAGGCCAAGGTGACGGATGGACGGCTTTTTGGCGCTATCAGTCATTCATCGGGTTTTGTAGCCATGCCGGAAAATTTGGGAAAAATGGATCAGTGCGATATCAATAAAGTGAAGGCATGGATTGATGCAGGAGCCCCTAACAATTGAACTTTTAAGAAAGAATTTGCGTAAGAAAATAGCAGTTGTATTTTGAGCGGGATAGTTTAGCATTTTCAATAGCAACAATAAAATCGAATGAAGAAAATTATCCTTCTTGTTTTGGTCGTCATTATTGCAGCCGCAGGCTTTTATGCCTACAGAGAATACAACCGCACTAATAAAGATTTAAAAGACAGTAAAGCCGAGATAACTACCGATGCAGCTGCTTTAATTGCAGCCTTTGAGAAAGATTCTTCGTCTGCTAATAAGAAATATATAGACAAGCTGATAGCTGTATCGGGCAGTGTAAAAAGCATTGATAAAGACGGTAACCCGGTTGTTATTGCTTTGGGCCAGTCAGGCGAAATGTCGTCTGTGCAGTGCAGTATGGACTCAACGCATGCAACAGATTACAAGGCCGTCAAAGAAGGCGACCAGATAACTATTAAGGGAAAATGTACCGGAGGACAAACGCAAGATCTTTTTGGTACTGACGTGATTCTAAATCGTTGCGTTTTAGAAGACAAAAAATAATTTAATCTAAATAAAACACCATGTTGAAAAACTTTCTTTTTGTAGTTGGGTTGATAGCAATGTCGGTAACCTCTCAAGCGCAGGACAAATATTTCACCAAGACAGGAAAAATTGAATTTTCTTCCAGGGCTTCGATGGAAGACATTGATGCAAAAAATAAAACCGTAGCGGCCATATTGGATACAAAAACCGGCGCATTACAGTTCTCTGCACTCATGAAAGGATTCGAATTTCCTAAAGCGTTGATGCAGGAACACTTCAATGAAAACTATGTTGAAAGCGATAAATATCCTAAAGCCGAATTCAAAGGTTCTGTTACCAATAATGCCAACATTGATTATACAAAAGATGGCACTTACACGGCGCAGGTAAGCGGCCAGCTCACCATTCACGGCGTTACAAAAAACATAAACACAACCGGCAGCTTCAAAGTTGATGGTGGAAAGATTGATGCCAACGCTGTGTTCAACGTGCTGGTATCCGACTATAAAATAAAAATTCCTTCAATTGTAAAGGATAAGGTTTCCAACACCATAAAAGTTACGGTTGACTGCAGGTTAGAACCGCTTAAATAAAATTACCATGAAACTAAAACCAGCCTTGCTGCTGCTTGCATTCATCAGCACAAAAGCTTTTGCACAGGACACAACTGATTTAATGAAACAGTTAGGAGAAGATCAACCACAAAAAGAGCTGGTGTATGCTTCTTTTAAATCTTCACGTGTTATTATGTCGCAAAGTGTTGAAATGTTGCGGGCCGGTGTGTTGGATTTTAGAATATTGCACCGCTTTGGAAAAGTGAATGGCGGCTTTTATGAATTTTTCGGATTAGATGGCCCGGCCACAGTGCGCCTTGGTTTGGATTATGGGCTCACCAATAATTTTTCAATTGGCATTGGCCGCAGCGCTTATAAAAAAGAATTGGATGGTTTTTTAAAATTCAGGCCCCTTCAGCAATCTACAGGACCAAATGCTTCACCTGTTTCCATTGTAGCCGTTGCAGGGCTTACCTATGCCGCAGACACAGTTACGAAAAGAGCTCATACAGCTGACCGTTTTGCTAACTACTGGCAGGTTTTAATAGGAAGAAAATTCAGTGAAGCTGTAACGTTTCAAATAATGCCAACACTATTGCACCGAAATTTTGTACTGCAGGGTGAGCACAATGACCTGTTTGCTGAGGGTGTTGGCGGCCGTGTAAAATTGAGCAGGCGCATCTCGCTGAATGTAGATTATTATTATGTTTTTAACCAATCGCCTGGTATGCGTAATCCATTGTCCATAGGTTTTGACATTGAAACCGGTGGCCACGTTTTTCAATTGCATTTCACCAATGCCATGGGTATTAACGAACGTTCGTTTTTATCAGAAACTGCGGACAACTGGGGGGATGGCGATATTCAATTCGGTTTCAATATTTCAAGGTCTTTTCAAATCAAAAAACGAAAAAGCTGACAGCTATTTCTACGAATTGAGCCTTCGCACTAGCGGAGGCTTTTTTTATGGTCTCATTTTCTTTTCATAACTTTCTGTTACCTCACTAAACAATTCTATTTAACTCAAACCAACTGTTATGAAAAGGTTTTTATGCTTTTTTGCTGTTGCAGCATTGGCATCAGCATGTAACTCGGGCAACGACGAAGCGAAAGTGCAATCCATGTCAGCCAACGATTCTGCCAAAAAAGAAGAAGTGGCCGTTACCTATCCTTACGATGTCCAGTACTCATCTAAATTTGAAATTGGCGATGCCAACCAGGCCAAAATCATTCTTGATCTCTGGAAGAATTGGGATAACGGAACGCTTGCTAACAGCAAAGATAATTTTGCCGATAGTGTGGATATGCGCTTCGCCAGTGGCTATAGGATGCACACCAGCAGAGACAGTGTTATAGCTTCCGGTCAAAAAGAAAGAGATGGTCTTGCTAAAGCCGTAAGCACAGTAGATGCAGTGATTCCGTTAAAAAGCACAGATAAAAATGAAAACTGGGTAACCGTTTGGGGCAAGGAAGTAGATACGCATAAGGACGGAAAAGTGGATTCAGTTTTTCTTCAGGAAACATGGCGTTTCAATAAGGATGGGAAGGTTGATTTTCTTTTCCAATATACCGCGAAACCAATGCCTGATAAAAAAATGTAAAACAAAAAGCCTCTCGTTTGAGAGGCTTTTTAATAAAGAATTAGAATTTAGTTGCTGTATGAAATATCTTCTTTTATTGTTGTTTTTCTTCACCAAAGAGGTACACAGCCAGGCAAAAGATGGTTTTGATGAATTTGTTGAGCAGCTTAAAACGCGGCAGCGGGAAGCCGTCGGAAAATTGTTACAAGATTTTAGAGCAACAGCTTTAGATGGGAAGATTTATACGAATCAGGACGTAGGCA
>JBQCHB010000185.1:0-11925 GCA_051955075.1 Flavisolibacter sp. | reverse complement strand
TTTGAATGATCCAGTTTTGCGGATCCTTAATTTGCTCGATATCTTTTTTGGAAACATCAATCATGACGCCCTGCCCCGCAAAAGAAAAAAGAGGCTTAACTACATAGTTCTCCAAATCATTCGGCAGTTGTTGTAGCGCATTCAAAAAATGTGTTTCGGGTACGTATGGATGTTTGATAAAAGGCAGTGTAAACTTGCTTAGGCGATAAAACCAATTGGGATGCGGTACCCAGGTTACATTCAGTTCCTGCTGAAATATTTTTCCTTTTTCCTGTATAGCTGCCGGTTGCTGAAACAGGTCATCGAAAATAACACGGTTATAAATGCGATGAATGGCTGTTTTCTTTCCATCCTTCAGGTAAAACAGGTTTTTGCCTTCAACAATTAATTCGGTTAGACAAACAATTTCAATTCCCAATAAGGTTTTCGTGGCATAAAAATCCACTCGTGTTTTTTGCTGGTGCGGCAGAATTTCAAGCAGGACAACATGTTCCGGATTGGCATCGGCAATGATTATCTTTTTAAGCAGCGCTGTGTAACTGTCTTTGGTAAAGCCATCAAGGTAAGGTGAAAAGTTTTCAGGCCACCAAAAGTTTTTATGATGTATTTCGGGTTGAATAACCTGCCAGGCAAACAACGAAGGAAAGCCCTGCATTTCTATCAACTGCGGCTCCAACTCGCCCTTTTCATTTTGGCAAATACCGAAATCAAAAGCAATACAATGCGGATGCGCATCCTGGTTAGGTACACGTAACTGCGGGGGTATGGCTTTTTCGCTTTGCTGTTGATATTGGGGTGTGCTGATGATGTCAACAATATGATCGCAGGCTGACAATGCTTTTTGTGTAAAATCTTTTGAAATAAAAACAGGTGTTTCGGCTACCCGAAAATCAAGCTGGCCGGGGTAGACATTGTTTAGGTCATTGATGTATGATCCATACTTCTCCTCTGTAAATTGAGAATTATATTGTTTGCGAATGGTTGGTATCATCGGTTATATTTTGAGATTAAGGTAAGGAATAGTGACGGATGTAAATAAGGCTTCCATTGCAAAAACAATTATACTTGTATTGCATGAAACCCAAAAATGTCATCTTTTCCCTTTGCCTTATATTGGTGATATTGGCACTTGTGGTTTCACGTATTCAGCACGAACCAAAAGTTAAAGAGGCGTTTGACAGGCATCCTCTCTCAATTTTTTACACGCCAGAGGCTTTATGCCACATGGATTGTTTACATATCAGCAAAGAAAACATTGAAGAGATCATGCAAAAAGGAATCATCAATTTTAGCCAAAGCGACAGAGGTGCAAGGCCTTGTCCTGTACTTGTATTGCAAGGGCAAACAAGCGATGGCAAAAAACTAAAGGTGATCTTCTCCCAATGTAAAAGCACAACCAATGTGTTAGCTTGCTACGATCCCGGGCATTATATTGACTGCAATTGTTCCGGGGACGTTAAATCAAAATAATTGCTGAATATTAATGCAGCAATTATTCTGCAGAGGTGCTTGTTTCAAATTTATCTTCCAATTCATAAAAGTTTTTATCTTGTCGGTCAAACTTTCTGCATGAAGAAATTTGCGCCTTTCCTCTTTTTAATCCTGCTGGCCTTACTGGTTATTGTTATTAAAAAATGCAAAGGAGAAGACATCGGTGCACCGAAAAGGACGACGGCTTCAACAAAAAAAGATGCCAAAAGAAATCATGGCTTTGACCGTACGCTTTCTTACATTGAATATACAGCCCATGCCAAATGCCGCATGCAATGCCGCCACATTAGTCAGGAGGATGTAGAGGATATTATGCGCAGCGGCGACATTAATTACAGTAAAAGCGATGTGAATGAAGCGCCTTGCCCGGTATATGCCGTGCAAGGTTACACCCGTACCAATGAACACCTGCGTGTGATTTTTGGACAGTGTGATTATAAAACAAAAGTGATCACTTGTTATAATTTAGACGAAGATTTTGAATGTCATTGTCCTGGCGATGAAAAGAAAACTTATCAATGATGCGATTGCTTTTAAAGCCGCTGCAACTGCTTTATGTGTTGTATGCCTTTCTTGTTTTTGTGGCGTTAATGATCCCGGTTTTTATATGGTCGTTGCTGGTGTTGCCTTTCGGAAAAATTAAAGGTGGTAATCTTACCTACTACGCCTGTATTGTTTGGGCTGATGTTTGGTTTTTTCTCGTGTTCATTCGTCATAAAAATATCTATGTTGAAAAATTGAGGAAAGATCAATCGTACATTTTTGTTGCCAACCACATTTCTTATCTCGATTCTGCTATCATTCCAAAAACATTTCGTCATCCTGTACGGCCGCTGGGTAAGGTGGAAATGAGTAAGGTGCCCATTTTTGGTTTCATTTATAAAAACGCTATTGTTACTGTTGACAGAAGCAATGCTGCTAACCGTACAAAAAGCGTACAGGTATTAAAATCAATTTTGCGAAAGGGTATTTCGGTTTTGGTTTTTCCTGAAGGAACATTCAATATGACGCACCAACCCCTGAAAGATTTTTACGATGGCGCTTTTCGCATTGCAATAGAAACAGGTACACCAATTAAACCTGTGTTGCTGTTAGATGCTTTCAACCGCATGCATTACAAATCCATTTTTACATTAAACCCCGGTAAAAACCGTGCTGTTTTTTTGCCTGAAGTATCAGTTGAAGGATTAACATTGAACGATGTTCCTTTATTAAGGAACAAAGTGTTTGACATTATGGAAAATGCTTTGGTTCAATACAAAGCTGCATGGATTCAATAGCAGATATTATTTAAATTCAACAGCAATGCTACTATTTTGCTTGGGTTGTCCTGATAGTTATCGGGACTCACTTGTACGTTCTGTAATGCTATTCAGCACTGTTGAACATTCCTTTTTCTTGTAAAAACATTTTAAGTTGACTCTGATTTTGCGGCAATAGTGGTACAAACAATAGTATGTTTTGATATTGCTCAATAAAAAAATAAGTGCACAAGAGTGCGACGCAAGTAATGCCTATAGTAGCAATGTAGTTAAGTACATAAAAAAACCTGCGGCTTAAAGGCAAACAAATAATAAAAGTTAAGACTGCACTGTAACCAAAAACACAAAACCCCAAACACAAAATCTCTCTTATTTTTACAGCCAAACCATGTTTGCCGAAGTTATTATACCGCTTGCCCTGCCAAAGAACTACACCTGGGAAATTCCTGACAGCCTTATAGACGGCATCCAGGTAGGTTGCCGGGTGGAAGTGAATTTGGGCAAGAATAAAAAATATGCAGGCATTGTTAAACGCATTCACTCCGATGAGCCCCAAAGTTTTCATGCCAAGCAAATCATTAATCTTTTAGATCCCGAGCCTGTTATTCAGCGGTACCAATTGCAATTGTGGGAGTGGATGGCGGAATATTACATGTGCACTGAAGGCGAAGTGATGGCCGCTTCCCTGCCTTCGCATTTTAAATTATCAAGCGAAACTATTTTAATCTATAATGAAGAATTCGGCGATGATTTTTCTGAGTTGGATAATGAAGAATATTTGGTTGCTGAAGCTTTGTTATTAAAGCACGAGCTGCGGTTAACAGAAGTACAGCAGATACTGGATGTAACACATGTATATCCTATTGTTAATCGCCTGATCGGTAAAAAAGTTTGTTTTGTTTGGGAATCTTTAAAACAAACTTTCAACGCCAAAAAAGAAAGTTTTGTTTTATTGAATAATGAATACGATAATGAGGATCGATTGTCTGAGCTACTGAACAACTGGGGCCGTGCTCCTAAACAAATGGAACTGTTGCTTAGTTATTTACACCTGATGAAAACCCAGGGAGAAGTAACAAAAACAGAACTGTTGAAAAAGTCAAATGCTTCGGATGCACAGCTGAAAGGGCTTGTTGACAAAGAAGTATTGCGCATAGAAAAAAGAAGTGTTGACCGCATGCACTACGCACCAAAAGATGTAGTGGTAGATTTTGGGTTATCGCCTGCCCAACAGGAAGCTTATGATAAAGTGCAGGAGTGTTTTGATACAAAGCAGGTCTGCTTGTTGCATGGTATTACATCAAGCGGGAAAACGCATTTATACATCAAACTGATTGAGCAATACATACGCAAAGGCCAGCAGGTTTTATACATGTTGCCCGAAATTGCATTGACATCGCAGATCATCCGCCGCCTGCAAAAGCATTTTGGCGGTTATATCGGTATTTATCATTCCAAGTTCAGCCAGAATGAAAGAGTGGAGATTTGGAATAAGGTAAAAACCGGTGAACTAAAAATTGTGTTGGGTGCCAGGTCTTCTCTATTTCTGCCTTATCACGATTTGGGTTTGATTATTTGCGATGAAGAACATGATTCATCTTACAAGCAGCATGACCCGGCGCCCCGTTACAACGGACGTGATGCTGCTATTTATATGGCTTCACTCACGCATTCAAAAGTATTATTGGGCAGCGCTACGCCTTCACTGGAAACGTATTATAATGCTAAAACTGATAAGTACGGATTGGTGGAATTACTGGAACGCTTTGGCGATGTGAAGCTTCCATTAATGGAAATAGTGGATACAAGAACGATTGCCAAAAAGCCCGGCGAAAAGGTAATGTTGTCGCCGCAGTTATTAGATGAGATCAAAGAAATCACTGCAAAAAACAAGCAGGTGATCCTGTTTCAAAATCGCCGCGGCTATGCACCTTACCAGGTATGCACCGTTTGCGGCTGGATTGCAGAATGTAAGAATTGTGATGTATCACTTACATACCACAAGTTTTCTAACAAATTAAAGTGCCATTATTGCGGCAGCATTTATCCTATCACTGCTACCTGCCAGGCCTGTGGCAGCGATAAATTAATGCAACGCAGCTTTGGTACAGAAAAGATTGAAGAAGTCTTGTCAGCCGATCTGGAAGGCGTGAAGGTTGGCCGGATGGATTTTGATACCGTAAAAAACAAAAATGCACACGATGTATTGATCCAGCAGTTTGAGCAAAAGAAAATTGAAGTGCTGGTAGGAACGCAAATGGTGGTAAAAGGTTTGGATTTTGACAATGTTGATCTTGTAGGAATTTTAGATGCAGATGCCCTGGTGCACTTTGCCGATTTCAGGGTGAATGAAAGAGCCTTTCAATTAATGGAGCAGGTGAGTGGCCGGGCGGGAAGAAGGGATGGCGCAGGCAGAGTGCTGATCCAAACGATAAATCCTAAACATCCGGTGTTATTACATGTGTTGCAACATGACTACAAGGGCATGTATGAAGAAGAGATTGAAAAAAGAAAACAGTTTTTTTACCCGCCTTTCTCACGCATCATTCAAATTCAGTTCAGGCATAAAGAAAGAGATGTGGTAACAGATGGCGCCCATGTATTTGCGAGAGCTTTAGACGTGCCTTATGGAAAATACATGGTAGGCCCGGCAGAGCCGGTTGTAAACAGGGTGAGAAATATGTTTTTGATGGAGTTGTTATTAAAGCTTCCCAAAGATTCTCAGCTTATTAGCAAATGCAAATATGATATTTTAAAAGCAAGCGCCAACCTTCATGGAGATCGGCGCTTTGCAAAAGTTATTATTGTTCCGGATGTGGATTGTTCTTAGCCTGCTTTGTCAAGTATTAAAACCACTTTATTAAAGTCTGCTGCGGCATTGATGACCTTTTTAAAGGTTTCATACTGTTGCCGTGGATAGCTTGCATTGCGGTAATCTTCTTTTACTGTTATCGTTATAACATTTCCTTTTTGCTCGTATTGACATGCAAAGCCAACGGTGGTAATGTCTTTTTCTTTAAATACTTCATTAAAATTCAGATCGCTTAGATTTTTGACTTTATAACCATCAGGAATAGGAAGTTGTATGGTTCTTATCAAAGCATGAGGAAAAGCAAGGGCTACGTCCGTAGTACGAGGTTTTGCATCATACATTTGAGATTGCTGTCCAATTACTTCTCCGATTTTGATAATAATTTTTTCGCCTGCTCTTTCAATAAGATTGGTAGATTTCACCGATGCATTTATGATAAAGGGCTTGTAAGGATCTGTTTGTTCCATATCCTTATTTTCGAGGGAATGAGAGAGGATATTTTCAGAATTTGTTCCAAACTTGATCAGTTCTTTCAACACTTTGTTTTGTTCATCTGCCGGCAGATATACAAAAGGCGCCCTGTAGTTGGCGGCTGCATATCCACCAAATGATCGCTTTACATCTACGATCAAAGCATCGTCCTTATCCAACTTTAGGTGCACGTCCATGTTGAGGTAATTGTACCTATAGTCTTCCATCGGTACCGGCTTTATTTCTGCAACAGCAGTAGTAAAATTGCCGATGGTGGTGCCTATACAATAAAGTCCATTGGTTCCTGCCCATGTCGGAGGAATCCATGGATAACGGTATTCCAATTCGGTTGGGGCTATGAATTTTTTGGTGGAAGGAAAATATAGCAAAGCCTTGTGTGTGTTATTCCAGTTTTCAAACGAACGGTCGATAGTATAAGAACTTCTATCGCCGCTCAGCACAATTTGGTAATCAACGCCTGCAAGCTTATACAGTGTAGTGTATAATTTAAAAATGGCTTTTTCGCTGGCCATTTTGTTTTTGATCACTTTAGTCAGATCGGTGGCATCTTCGTCGGGAATATCTTCACGGGTGATATAATTTCTTTTAAGGTAATTTTCTATGCCTGTAATTTTTTCTGTTTCGCTGGCACTGGCTTTCAAATTAATATCAGACAATAGGTCTTTTAATTTTTTTACTTCTTTGTCACTTACGGTTGAATAAATATCAAATGCTTTTTTAGCCAGTTCATCCCATGTGAACAATCTTTCCCGTGCGTTCTTTGCGGAATTATAACATAACTTATATTCCACTCTTTTTAGATTAGCCTGATACATGGAATATTGTTCTTCATCTGCTTCTTTTATCTTTTCATCGCTGATAGTTATGTATCTTTTTTCGCTATAGGTTGTGTCCCTGCTGCCTGGAAGATCATTGTAGGATTTTGTTTCAAAAATGAGGTGGCTTGGAGTGATCAGTTTAAAGTTTGCTTTCATGACCGGAATTCCTGATGACAAAATCTCTCTTCCAAAGAACGAAGGATATTTTTTTAAGGTGAAATAAAATTCTACTTCGCAACCTTTGGTTAAGCCCTCAAGTGCAAAAATCTTATACTGCCCATTTTCATCTTTAATATCTTTAATGTTGTTTTTGTTTAGCTCAATGACTTTGCCGGATGGAAGAATAGTTCTTGCTTTTACATCCAGCATTTCAATTCCTTCGTCAAAGGGCAGGTAGATTTTATTAAAGCTTTCTATCCCCTTATCATTATTGATGTGAATGATGCGGTGCATAGTGCGGTAGGTATAAAGCTCATTCTTTTCGAAACCATATTCTACTATTCGGTCATCGGTTACAAATACGGCAGCCGCTTCCTCATCTTGTTGGTCAATTGAATGCAATACAGGCTTTTCCTGCCATTGAAATTTATTGTAGGTTGTTTGTGCAAATAAAAGCAGCGAACAAATGCAAAAAGGTAGCAGTAATAGTTTTCTCATACACATTAGTTTTTACTGAACGCAACAGTTTGTTTATAGTGGGGAAATAAATGTTCTAATACTTTATTCCAGGCTTCAAACTGATTTGGGTAAAGCATTAATTGGTCTGTATCGAATTCCTGGGTGAGGTACACAGCGTTGTTCTTAGTTTCGTACTGCATTATAAAACCCCATACGTCGTTTTTAAAAGTTTCGCTTTTAGGAATGTAAGAAACTTTAAATCCAGAGGGAAATTTTATCACAGTAGTAAAAGTGGAATGATTGAGAAATGAATGCTGAATAGGCATTTTTCTTTTGGGGAAGTCAATTTCCTGGTGTTCGTACCATTTAAATAGATTCAGATTAAGGAAGATCTCATCACTGAGTTTTCGTGCATAATCGGGTAAATTAAAATCAGCTGTAACCAGTACTTCATTGTGGTCGGGATTTTGGTCTATTTTCCAGTTGCTGAATTTAATTTTATTACTTCCTCTTGTAAAACGCTGTTTTAAATATTCTTCTCTTTCTTTTTCATTTTTGAAATTCAACGTCGTTTGCATATCGGAGGCTGGATATCCGGTCATGTAAACCTTAATGCGGCCCGTAAGTTCTTTATCATTCCACTCAATAAAAGTCGAGTCGAGGTAATTATTTGCCTCTTTGGGTATTATGGGCACTCTTAGGAGTTTAAACTCATTTTTATCAATGCCGACCATAGCTTGTTTGCCTTGTATGGCATGTGGAGGAAAACCAAAAATGCAGCCGGGGTCTGTGCCATCAAGGAAAACGTAATTGCTGTCCAGTTCAATAGTACATATCATATGATTGTCAACAATTGGCAGGGGTACTTCGGTATAGTCGTATGGAATACTGCGTGTACCGATCCAGGTAAAATAAGCAGGAATTTTAACATGCTTCAGCATGGCTGTAAGAATGCTTGTCATGTCTTTGCAATCGCCAAACCTGCGGCTGCAAACCAGGCTTGCTTCCCTTGGAACAAAACCTTCCAGGCCATCCTCAAAGGCAACGTACTTAATATTGGATTGAACCCATTTGTAGATTGCTTTGGCTTTATCACCGTTAGAAGAAATATTTTTTGTAAGAGAGTCAGCAATCTGTTTTAATTCACTACTGATGTTTTGATTAATATTTTTTACAAAACCATAGCTATGTTTATACAAGTCTTCAGCGCTTGCCAAAAAGTTTTTCCACTCACCATTTTCCTTTAGTTGCTCTATGTAATAAATTATATGTGTTGCATAGTAAGAGTTGTCCGGTGCATCGGCATAAGGTATGCTGGCTTCCAGGTTGGAAACTTTGAATGTATAAGTAGTCTTATCTCTTTTTTTTGATTCGCTGAAAGTTACCTTATCCGCATTCAGCCCTTTGATGATGTATTTAAGTTTTACGTCTGAAGGGAAAGTAATATTCAATTCGGATGCAGCAACTGGAAAATAGCGTTCAAAATAATGGGGAGATAACAAATAAACGTCATTGTGCTGTAACTGGTAATCCATATGCCGCGTAGCACCTATTACTGCACCGGCGTAGTCAAAAGAGGTGGATTTTACATCATCATAAAAAATGTAATCCTGCATACTGCTTGTTGTGCTGGCGTTTGAAGCTTTTACTTTTTTTCGTTCCGATACCTTCACATATGCGTCCCATTTTTTAAGTTCATCAAAACTGCTGTGATAAATATGGCCGCGGCTCATCATTTTTAGCGAGTTATCGGTGAGATACAAAAGGTCCTCTGAAAAATTGCTAGTTGCAATCCATTTGCCTTCTTCTGATTTGATAGTAACATCGCAGGAAAGGTTCGTATAAACCGCTTCGGCATTGGGAAATATTTTTTCCCAATTGTTTTGCGCCATAACGGCTTTGTTACATAGCAGTACAGATAAAATAACAAGATATTTTAGAGTGTTTTTTTTCATTTCGTACTATTCAGAAGGGTTCCATAATAATATTCTCTTGTCTCCGTCAATTTTCCATCGGCATCATAAAATTTTCGCAAACCATTTAAACTGCCATTGTAAAAGCTGCCTTCTTCTTTTAGTTTACCGTTTTCGTAATATTCTTTGTAAGGTCCATCCTCACTGTTGTAGTAATAATTGTATTCCGATTTTATGTTGCCCTTGTAGTAATATTCCGCCAGGCGTCCATTTGTTTTGTCATACATTTCATTGGACTCGTAATAAAGTTTGCCATTAGGATGGTAAAGATGATAGGCGCCTAACAATACTCCATCTTTATATTCCATTTCCGCCGACTTTGTT
Source organism: Flavisolibacter sp. (assembly GCA_051955075.1). GTDB lineage: Bacteria > Bacteroidota > Bacteroidia > Chitinophagales > Chitinophagaceae > Flavisolibacter. Next base: position 2,135 of record JBQCHB010000185.1, on the reverse strand, counting down.
CCATTGCTGTAGAAGGTTTTAATAGTTCCGTTACCGCCGGGTAATAAAATCTTTGGCACTAAATTTCCACTTTTATCGTTGAAAGAATATCCAACTACTATATCATCTTTGAAATACAGTATGCCGCTTAGCTGCCCGTCCTCTGCATACCTTTTATACATTCCATGCTTCTTGCCATCTTTGAATATTATTTCACGTTCTATTTTTCCGTTCGGAAAGTAAAACAGCTGCCTGCCATTCAGATTGTCATATTCATACGTTTCTTCCCTGAACAAACTGCCATCCTTCAAGTAATATTTCCAAATTCCTGTTTTTTTGCCAAAGCTGAATTTACCCTGTGCAGAAATCTTTCCACCATAGTGGTGCTCTACATAATCTCCCGTTAAAAGTCCATGGTCATAGCTTTTTGAAACCCGAACTGATCCGTCAAAAAAATAATTGGTAAAAGTGCCATCCAATTCGCCTTGCACATAATTTCCTTCATATTGGGTTTTCCCATTGGCATATAAACCTTTATACTTCCCTGTTCCATTAGTAATAGTAGAAGTGGAAATTATTTTTCCTGTGGTATCATATTGATAAATTGATTGTAGCCATCCAGAACGATACACTTCTTCATAATCCAATTTTCCATTAGCAAAATAAAATGCTCTTACGCCAGTCAGGTCTCCATTACTATAAGTGGACGTTGCTTCCACATTCCCTTTTTCATTATAATCAACCCAATCGCCATTAAGAGCATCATCCAGATACCAGCCTTCTGACTTTATTTTTCCATTAAGGAAAAAGCTGCTGTACAAACCGTTTTTCTTTCCTTGCGAATAGGCAATTTCATAATCTTTAGCGCCGTTAGGATAGAAGCCTGTAACAAGTCCTGTTACTTCACCATTTTCATAGATGCTTTTTTCCTTAATGCTACCTGAAGTGTAATAATATAAGTTTTCGTTTTCCTTCTGTCCTTTATCATTATACGTTGCAACAGCGGATTTAAACCCTTCTGCATCGTAGTTGGTAAGCTCAATGACTTTATTTTTACGAGCCGAAGAGCTTATTTCCTTGCCAGCTTTATCAAAATATCTGGCAAGTGTTAATTTGTCGTTTTCAAAAAGAAAGGTTGAGAAAAGTTTTCTGTCATCATCGAAATATTGTCCTAATCCTTCCGCTTTTCCGTTTTTATACGGAACCTTTTGTGTAACTACTCCTTCATCATTGTATTCAATATAATCTCCCTCTAATAAACCTTTCCTATAAATAGATGTATTCATTAAGCTGCCGTTCCAGTGATGGGATTTAGTTTCACCATCTAATTCACCGTTGGTATAGGTGCCTTCAAAGTCAGGTTTCCCATTTTCATAATAACTTTTGTAGACGCCATTTAACTTACCCTTTTCATAAATCGAAATGAGTTGTACTTGTCCACTTTCATAGTAAGAAATATAAGTGCCGTTTAATTCATCCGCAGAAAAGTTGGCTTCAATTTTTTTATGACCACTGCTATAGTATTGAAGATATTTTCCTTCCTGCACTCCGTTTTTATAGGTTTGTATTGAGAACAAATGACCAACGCCATAGTAATTGTGTTTTTCTCCGTTTAATTTTCCGGCAGAATAATTGGCCTTCGTTACTAACACACCCTGATTGTTGTAAGTAAGATCTTCGCCGGTCTGTTCTCCATCATTCCAACTATCATAGCCGCTTAATTTTCCATCTTTATAGTAGTAGGTCCACTTACCTTGTTTTTTTCCATTGGCGTTATATGCCCCAAAGGATTTTAAATTTCCATTGGTATGATAGAATTCCCACTTACCCGTCATTTTATCTTTATCATAGTTTCCTTTTCCAAAGAGAATCCCGTCATCAAAATGGTACAGAACAGGAGCGGTTTGTCTTTTTTCAAAGTTTAGCTCCTCTGTGCTGCGGATCTTGCTCATGTCTTCTATAAATACTTCTATAGCTTCTTTTATTTCTTTTTTATTCTTCTTTACATACTGCTGGATCTTCTCAATATTGGCATTGGAGAATGCATGGAACACTGCCGGTTCAAACAGTTTGCTGCCAAATAGTTTTTTGAAAGAAGGCACATAAAACTGCATCCAAAAGTCATTGTCGTCAGCATTATATTGCAGCTTTTCCAT
>JBQCHB010000184.1:0-3543 GCA_051955075.1 Flavisolibacter sp. | reverse complement strand
TTACGAAAATTGCTGAGTACTACCACTCTTTTTTTAAAAATTGACGGCATTTTTTTTCAGCAGTTTCCAGCCCTTTCAGCTATAAAACGGGGTTGCTTAAATATAAAAATATTCAGCAAAAATCCTAATCGCCGGGCCATTGCAAGTTTCAAAAAAATATGCTTGGTTTGTCTCATCGTTTTTTTTGAAAAAGCGACGAAACAAGCCTGGATGCGCTACTGCATTACAGGGGATTTTTTCAAACCTCTTAAATCCAAGTTTATGAAAACGAACGATTTATTTGACGGAATTGTAACGAGGCCTTACCGTACATGGTCTGACAGGAAGCTTTCATCAGAAACCCGGAAGATGCAGACGATGCTGACGGGAAACCCGCTGGTGCCGGTTACCCAACCCACCATGGAAGTGTTTGGCACGGCCGTAGCCGATTATGTATCGCAGCTTTCGAAAGTAGGCACGCGCGACGTAAACGCCATCGCGGCAAAAAATGTACGCCGTGCTGAGCTGATTTCGCTGTGTGTTCAGTTGGGCAATTCGGTTACCAGCGTCGCCAACGGCGATGTGGAAGTGTTGGTAAGCACCGGCCTGCCCCTGCGGAAGAAGCGGACGGCGGCTGTGTTGACCGTGCCTTCCCATTTCCGGATCACCAATGGTGTAAACCCTGGTGAGCTGGACCTCAGGGTGAAGGGAATGAAGGCCGCCCGTGCCTATGGCTTTGAGTACACGATAGATCCGCCCACGGAAGATAGTGTGTGGATACGAACCGTATGCTCTGCCAGCCGCTGCACTATAAAAGGCTTGCAGGCGGGCAAAAGGTACTGGTTCAGGCCCTTCGTTACGGGCAGCAAAGGCCAGCAGATAACGGGCGATGCCATCCTGAGCCCTTATGTGCAGTAATTGCCTTAGCTAACTGGTTTAAATTACCAGGAAGCCGCTTCACTTTGGTGAGGCGGTTTTTTTTTGGGGACGGTGTATCCTCGGTATAAAATAAAAATGTGGGTTAAAGGTTTGTTTACTGTGGTTTTCGTGTAGGGCCGATGGGAGGGGAGGTGCAGTTCTTATCGTGCTTCTAAATTAACAAAAAAAGAAAAAATTTCTAAACACTTAGATAAAATTCCCTGCTCAGAAAGGTATTTAAAAAGTCCAAGATTTAGACTTATTTTAAATCCCGATTACTTGTTTATGGCGTTGAACCGGCGCAGAATTCACGCCAAAGTTGAAGCATTTGTGAAGGCATGGAAATAACGCCCTGTCAGTTGATACAATGCTTGGTTAAAGAGCTGCAATGCGTTTTGTCAGCCACGAATTCATAAATGCACGAGTTGTGCAAAGAATTTTTTGGTGATATTGATGAATGCCTTAGTGGTGTTTTCATAACATAATTTGTTGATAGTAATCTAAAAATCGTTTCATATCTACGTCAGTTGCAATTGAAACTAAAGGTTTGCCTTTCCATGGTTCTCCTTCAAATTGAAAAGGATAAACCGGTATAATAGTTTGACCTCTTGCTAAACCTTCAGTTACTACCCGCACCGGTGCTTTATTAAATTTAAAAAGCGTTGAATCTATCATATATAAAATAAGGGGTGAACCTGGATCAAGAATTCCATCGGTACCAAACGTCTTCATGTGAAAATCACGGGTGAGTCTTGTAATAGAATAAAGAAATGACCCGTATTTTGAATTTTCATTCTTTACCCGCAGCAGGATCGAATCGTTTATTGAAATCTTCATGTTTACATCAAGTCCAAACGCCGTTATCTTCTTCCATGGGGCTGTATATACCATGTCAGCCGCATGTGGATCAAACCAAACATTGGGTTCAGCAACTGGTGTAATAAGCCCGGCTGTGTGAAAAGCTCCGCCGCTTAAGACGACCTCTTTGATATTTTTAGTCACGCTTGAATCCAATCTTATTGCATCTGCTAAATTTGTAAATCTTCCCTCAGCCAAAATTATTATTTGATCTGGGTATTTTTTCGCAATATCCACAATGAATTTGGCGGCAGTTTCATGCTGAGAAAAAATCTTTGGCACCGGCTGATTAGTATTCCCTAATAGATCATCCCCATGAATCATGTTATGACCTACGGGAAGGGGGGCAACAACTAAAGGATCTAAAGCACCTTGAAAAACGGGGATGTTTCGTCCTGATAACTCTACTATACGTAGAGCATTCCTTGTTCGTTGAGCAATGTTGGCATCGTTGCAAGTTATCGTGATTCCAACGATATCAATTTCACGTGATTGTAGCGCTAAAATCAGCTCCATAGCATCATCGACGCCAGGATCGCAATCGATGATTACTTTTTTTTGCGCAAATAATGCCAGTGAACAACAAGCAAGTACTGTTATTAACATTAGAGAAAAGATTCTGGTCATAGTAAATCATTTTGGTTTCTAAATCCAAAAAAAGTGAATTCCACCCTGACCATCCACATGTGCATTTCGCACAACCCGAAGAATTGTAAAATCCAATTTCATTGAAACAAAAAAGTTGTCATTATTATTGAGATTCGGCATCACTTTTTCATTTGTCAGCAGAAAAAATCCGCTCGTCAAAGAGAGATCCTTAACAATAGTCAATTCCAGCTATTGGAGTCCTCTTAATTTCCAAAGATATACCCCAGGCAATCCGGCTTTTCCATGATCTTTGTAGTGGTTTTTCACGAAATAATTTTAAAAGGTATAACTATAAGGTTTTTGAAAGCTTATAGTTAATTAATAAAGAAGTGACACCTTTTCAAAGGTGTCACTTCTGTCAAACCAACGTGTTACCTCAACCGCAGAAGCAGGCGGGCAAAAGGTACTGGTTCAGACCCTTCGTTACGGGCAGCAAAGGCCAGCAGATAACGGGCGATGCCATCCTGAGCCCTTATGTGCAGTAATTGCCTTTACTAACTGGTTTAAATTACCGGGAAGCCGCTTCATTTGGTGAGGCGGCTTTTGTTTGTGAGAGAGGGGGAAGTGAGAGGGTGAGAGAGGGAGAGAGTGAGAGAGGGAGAAGGCATACTATTTCCAGCAGATGAACAGATAAGTTCATTTTTTATTATACAAATTGTTTTCGAATGGAAGTTTTTGTTTGTTTCAATGATTGATAAAATCGGTTAATTTTAAGCCCCAAAAAAAACATTATTAATCATGGAATTCAGCCCAAAGAATAACGTTGTAAAGCTTTGCCTGCAAGGCATGAACCTTGAAGAAAACGGAAGACAGGAGCAAGCGAAAAATATATTTCTCCGTGCATGGGATGAAGCGGCTTCCGGTTTTGAAAAGTTTATTGCGGCTCATTTTGTGGCCCGTCACCAAAAAAATATTTCAGATCAGCTTACGTGGCTTCAAACACAATTGAACTTGGCTTTGCAGGTGAATGATGATGCGGTTAAGCCCGCCTTTGCTTTGCTGTATTCTAAAATCGGGGAATGTTACAAGGAATTAAAAGACACGGAAAATGCTGAAAAATATTTTACGCTTGCTAACTCATGCACACAAACGCCGGCTGATAAAGGCCCTTTTTATCATGGAACGAAGGCGCATCTGAAA
>JBQCHB010000183.1:0-5639 GCA_051955075.1 Flavisolibacter sp. | reverse complement strand
CAAAAGCATTTCTTTTTGCGGCTTCCAACCGTTGAAAGCGATACTCCACCATACTTTTAGCCAGTTCGGGGTGCATCACTAAAATTGCAGGGTACATCCAGAGTTCTGCATCCCAGAATACATGGCCATTATAACCCAGGCCACTTAAACCCATTGGCGACGGCGAATAGGCGGTTCCTTCTCTTACAAAAGAATACAAATGATAAAGCATGCTATGGACGTCCTGTTGCGATTGTGTATCGCCTTCAATTTGAATATCGCTTTTCCAAAGACTGTCCCATGCTTGTTGGTGATGCCGGAGCAAACGATCGTGTCCTTCCAGCTTTGCATAAATGGTTAACCGTTCGGCCTCATTCAACGGGTCGTCGTGATGCGCCGAAGTAATGGAAGAACCGGCGATGGAAAATTTGTACGTTTCTCCTGCTTTAATGGTTTTATTAAATTTCATCAGGTGCATGTTGTTGTCCCACATTTCATGAATCACTCTCGGCTCTTGTCCGTGCGGTTCATTGAACAAAAAGGTATTGCTGGCACACATCAGTAATTTTCCTGTTGGTGATTTAGCTGATGATGTGAGCAAACTAATCACTACATGCGGCCTGTCAATTTCATTGTAATAATTCTGAACATCACGCAAGGCATCCGGCGCCTCCATGACACTACCACCGGTTATCGAAATGTCTTTTTTTGCAGTGATACTTATATCCATTAAAACTGTGAAAGGTAAGTGGCGAAGTGAGTAGTAGGTATAGCTTATGGTGGCCTTATCGTCGTAATCAAACGAAGTGGTAAAACTGGCATGGTGCATATCTAGCTCCTGCTGCATGTTGCTGATGTCTGCTGTCTCTACCCGTTTTCCATCAATGTCCAAATTCATATTGAGCAGATTAAAGCTGCGCAAGAAATTGCTGACCCTTCCCCTGCCATACAAATCGTAAGCGCCGGCTAATACTACATCTTTTACTTTAAAAGGCTGAGGTGAGGAAACAATGCCAATCATACCATTGGCAACGGTAACGCCATAATAATTAGAAGGGTTGATTTGAGTGGCTTTGATCTTCCAGGGATCCTGGGAATGACAAACACAAAAAAATAATAAAAAAGCAAGAACAAAAAACAACCGATTCATTGTAGCAGTATTTTTAGTAATTGTTGAATTTAGCTTTATTTACGTAAAATTTGACGCCCGACTGTAAATAATGGATTGGTATGAAAAAATGGATCGTAGCGCTGTCAGTTGCATTAATTGCTTTAGTTATTTGCGTTTATGCAGTTGTTCCCAACGCCGTTAGCTTTCAGAATAATACTTTTATTGAAACGAATCCACAAGCTTTTTCCCGAACCATATTTGACAATACAACGTGGAGCAAATGGTGGCCCGGAAAAGTGCAAATAAATGCCACTGGTTCCCCTTCTTGCTTTTTTAGAGGAAATACCTATATCATCGCTGACAAAACCTTAAGTTCTCTTATTATTTCAATTAAAAGTGGTGATCATTCCGCTAAAACCGTATTGAATTTTATTCCATCTGCACAAGATTCCATGCATGTTATTTGGGAAGCCCAGTATCCTACGTCGATAAAACCTTTCAAAAGGTTACAATTGTATTTACAATCGAGGGAAATGAAGAAGGAAATGAATATTATTCTTGAAAGATTGCAATCGTTTTTTTCTAATCCTGACAACATTTACGGTATACATATTCAGCAAATACTTGTATCTGACTCGTTGCTGGTTTCAACTCACGCCACTTCCAAAGGCTATCCTACGACAGAGTTTGTATATGATCTTATTGGACAACTTAAAAATTATGTTGCCAGGCAGTCGGCAAAAGAAACTGACAGCCCTATGTTACACATTACCACTACAGATAGCATTACCTACCTTACCAGGGTAGCTATACCTGTGAACAAAAAACTGAATTCCTCGGGAAATATTTCCTATAAATGGATGATGGGTGGAGGGAAGATCCTTGTTACGGAAATAAAAGGCGGACCTGGTATCATACACAATGCTTTCCTGCAAATGGAAACCTATGTAAGAGACCACAACCGCGTAGCACCTGCCATTCCTTTTCAATCGCTTGTCACTGATCGCATAAAGGAAAAAGACACAAGTAAATGGATAACTAGGATTTATTATCCTGTAATGTGATTGATGCAATTATCTTTTTGTGAATTGAATCACTTTTGCGCTGTCGCTGTTGCGGGCCAGCATATAAGCCGTTTTACTTTTGATAGAAATCTTTTGCACGTGGCGCACCTGTCCTTTTATAGCCAATCCATTTAAGGTTTGACAAGCAAACTTACCCTGCCCTTTATTAATTAGCAGCATTCCGAAATCTGCATCATACCTACCCATTTCAATATTATTATCGTAATAATTTCCTACCAGCAAAACATCGGGTAAATTATCATCGTTAGCATTTACAACCACGGCATCTTTATAAGTAGTTAGCTGCGCCTGCCAGGGCAATGCCCTGGTTGCAAATTGCCCATGACCGTTATTGATCAATACTGCATTTGAGAAATAATCGGCTATTCGTTTATCCGCCTCACCCAGCTTTTCTTTATTAAAAATGTCAGCGAGACCGGCTTTGGCAAAGTCCTCTGCATACAGAAAGTTCTTTTTTATCACTGGTATTTGTTTTTCCAGTTCTGATTTGTTTGCGAAAGGCAGTTCCTTTTCGTCAATATAATAAGTAAGCACCTGTTCTTTTTTTCCATTGCCATCAAAGTCGTTATAATACAAGCGAACAGGTTTATCCGGCGAGGCTTTCAAGCGACTGTTCAGGCCAAGGTTGCCTGCAATCAAATCCATATCGCCATCTCCATCTATATCGCAAGGCAAAATAAAATTCCACCAGCCTTTTCTATCTGTCAGCTCCTTTTTTTCAAATCTTCCTCCTTCGTTTACAAAAGCTGTTATGCTTCCCCATTCCAATGAAAGCAAAAGATCTTTATCTCCATCTTTGTCAATATCAAACCACAAAGCATTTGTAACAAAGCCAGCTTTCGATAAGCCTTTTGCATATGTATTCGTTACGTCGATAAACTTTCCCTTTCCATTGTTTAATAAAAGATAGGATTGTGGAATTTGTCCATACTCCCAAGGAACGACCCTTCCGCCTATAAACAGGTCTTCATATCCATCGCCATTGAAATCGTAAGGCACAACACAGGAAGCAGTGATATATAAACTATCAAAAGCATTTTCCAGTTTCAAAAAATTGGCTTTACCGTCATTTAGATAAACCCTTGGCGTATTGTGTGCGTCTTTTCCATAGAATTCGTTGCCACCACTGGCCACAACCAAATCAATAAAACCGTCTTTGTTCACATCTGTCCAGCAAGCACTAACATCTTCGTAGATGCTGTCCCTGCTCAAAACAGGTTGAAGTGTTTTAATAAATTTTCCAGACGGCTGTTGCAAGAAAACAGCGCTTTTTTGATTTCGGGCCGCACCAATAAAAACATCATCCAACCCGTCTTTATTAATGTCGGCAACGGCCAAAGCCGGACCCTCTGTAGAAACCATGTGTGGTATTAAAGGCTCACGATCAAATTCTACAAAATGATTTTCGTGGTGCAAAAAATCCAAACCTACCTCTCCTGTGATATCTTTTACAGGCAAGGTGCGATTTGCATAATGATTTGCAAGGATTACAAAATCAAATTTTGGCAAGCCTTTTTGATATACAATGTGTTGCCTTACGGGATTGGTTGTTAATTTCTGGTAAGTGTTATCAGGCCATAGCAAAAAGAGTGAATCAACCTTTGTGTTTTTTAAACCTATCTGAAAAGGGATCTCCATGCTTGACATAAACCCTTTGGCCCCATATTTTTCATATGTCCTTATTTCGTTGCCGGAAAACAGAATGATGCGGGCACCAGTTGCATTGCGGTTTTTTTCGGGGCCCTGAACTGTTATTTGTAAATAAGAGCCAACAGGCTTATTGTTTGTTTTGTTTTCGTAAACCATCGCAGGGTTGTCAATATTATTTACAACAATATCGAGATCGCCGTCATTGTCTAAATCAGCATAAACTGAGCCGTTAGAAAAAGTTGGTTGGTTGTTTTGTATGTTAGCTTGTTCATCGATAAAAGAAAGGTTGCCATTGTTTTTAAAAAATTTATTGGGAATTTTTATTTCCGGGAATTTGTTGATCAGCGACATGTCTTTCGCCTGCATGTTGTCCTCATTTATTTTTTGCTGCACTTCGCCGTTCGAAATGAAATTGATGTAGTCAATATCGTTCATCCGTTTGGGGATGCCGTTGGAGATAAAAAGATCTTTTAGTCCATCGTTATCAAAGTCCATCCACAGAGGCGCCCACGACCAATCTGTTGCTGCTATGCCGCTGTACAATCCTACTTCACTAAACAAACCATTTCGCCTATTGAATTGCAAATTGTTTCTTGTGTATTGATATGAATAACCCATACTGATCTTTTCATTAAAGAGATCGTACGTGTCTTCTCCCAATGACCTTTTTAAGATATATGGATCGGAAGGAAGCATGTCCATGGAAATAATTTCTGGATAGGCATCATTATTTACATCAGCTACATCTACCCCCATTGAGTATTGACTGGTGTGCATTAATTGCTGCTCACTCTCCTGCTTGAAAGTTCCGTTCCTTTGATTGATATAGAGATAATCATTTTCATGAAAATCATTACCAATATAAATGTCCGGATAACCATCAAGATTGATGTCGGCAATGGCAATTCCCAATCCATACCCGATAGCAGTACTGTTAATGCCTGTTTGTTTGGTTACGTCGGTAAAGACATTTCCATCGTTTCTAAAAATGCGATCGCCAGATAAGGGATGATAGGTTCCATCAAAATCATGACGTGGTCTGAATGTTCCATTTTGATGCACCGAATGATTCAATAAAAACATATCCAGGTCGCCGTCATTATCGTAATCGAAAAAAGCGGCTTGTGTGCTAAACCCCGAGAAGTCGAGGCCGTATTCGTGAGCCTTATTAACAAATGTGGGAATCCCGTTTTTATTTATTCCCTGATTAATCAATAATTGGTTTTTACTATGCAGTGTTTCATATTGTCCAACCCTGCAAACATAAATGTCTAACAATCCATCGTTGTTGATATCAACAACAGAGATTCCGGTTGACCAGCCGCCATCACGGGGAATTGCAGCTGCATTTGTTACGTCTTTAAATTTAAGACCACCGGTGTTGAGGTATAATCTATTTTGTTCCTGGTTAGAACCGAAGAACAGATCAATTAACCCGTCGTTATTAAAATCTCCCGCGCCTATACCACTGCCATTATAGAAGTAGATGTACTTGAATAAATTAAAATTCTTGTTATACGTGAGGTTGTTACTAAAGTTCAGTCCTGTTCTTTTATAATCTAACGCTTCAAACAACGGATCTCCGGCTTTCTTTTTAGAAGAGCAGGCTGAAAGCATTGTGAGCAGCAATAAAAATTTTATTTGTGTTTTATTTATATACATGGTTGTTGGTCTTCTCACTCATTCACTTTCAGGAGTATTGGTTGTTGGTTATTTTGAGTGATGAGCAGGCAGTGTTGTTTTTTAGTTTTTATTTCTTTTATATCTTTTACTTCTCCTTTAAGGTTGAGTCCTGATCGTTTTTGATCCACTGC
>JBQCHB010000182.1:0-3247 GCA_051955075.1 Flavisolibacter sp. | reverse complement strand
CCTTAATGGGAATAGAAGGAAAATGTTTTTGAAAAGCTGTAATGAATTTCTTTACAAGTGGTGTTGCATGTGTTTCCGTATCATTCCAATTAACCGGCATGCCGATAATAACCAGTTCAACCTGTTCCTTTAAAAAATAATCTTTTAAAAACTGCATCAGCTTAGGCGTTTCCACCGTGCACAAACCAGTAGCAATAATCTTCAACGGATCAGTGACGGCAATGCCGGTGCGTTTTCCGCCGTAGTCTATGGAGAGAATGCGGCCGCCCCCTGTCCCCCTAAAGGGGAGACTTAGATTTGAACTGTCTTTATTGATTTCATCACTCATAATTATGCAAGCTGCTTGCAAAAGAAAGATTTATTTGTGAGTAGTTGGATGAGTAAATAGTAAATGCATAGAAGTAGGACAATTGTAAACTTTGTCATTAAGACTAACTAAAAAGATAAAGTCTTCCCGACCTAAGTCTCCCCTTTAGGGGGACAGGGGGAAAAACAAATCAGCTATCACAAATATTGCAAACACCACGCTGGCGATGCCGTTCGTTGTCATAAAAGCAATATTCACCCGGCGCAGATCATTTGGTTTTACAATCGAATGCTGGTAAATCAAGCAGCCTCCGAAAACCAAAACGCCTATCCAGTTCAACCATCCAAAATTTCCCAGCGTTCCGGCGGCCACTACTGCAATGGCGCTGAGCAAATGCAAAAACTCCGAAACCCGCAACGCCTTTTCTTTTCCCAACCAAGCCGGGATGGAAAATAATTTTTGTGATTGGTCGAACGCTATATCCTGCAAGGCGTAAATAATATCAAAGCCGCTTACCCAAAATAACACCGCTAACGAAAATAAAATGGGAAGCCAGTGAAACACGCCAGTTACAGCCAGGTAAGCCCCTATTGGCGCCAGCGATAAGCCCAGGCCCAATATTAAATGGCAGAGCGGCGTAAAGCGTTTGGTATAGCTATAACCCAATACCACAGCCAATGCCACCGGCGAAAGGAAGAAACAGATGCGGTTGATGAGAAATGTAGTGGCTATAAATAAAATACAATTGATGATGGTGAAGACTAAAGCATTTTTAGGTGTGATGATGCCTTTGGGAATTTCCCTGATAGCTGTTCTTGGATTCAGCGCATCCCATTTTCTATCGAGATAACGGTTGAAAGCCATAGCTGCACTGCGGGCAAAGACCATGCAGAGGATGACGAGAATAAACTTAATTATAAAATATTGATAAGGCACGACTGTAACCATTCCAGTTGAACTGATTTCTACATTAGGGAAAACCCAAAAGAGCAATTTTTGTTCAGCAAGATCATAAGTGAAAGATTTTACAGCCAAAAAAAATCCAATCAACGCAAACGGCATAGCGAAGATGGTATGAGCAAATTTTATAAGCGAGAGATAATTTTTAATCTTAGTCATAGTATTTCACGCAAAGCCGCAAAGAAAGCAAAGCAGTAGCGATATTCCTGTTAATCTTTTCATCCACAAATAAGGTTCAGACAATCCTGGTTCTCACAAGCTCCCACAACACAATACCCGCTGCCACCGAAACATTCAGTGAATGCTTCATGCCCAGTTGTGGAATTTCAATGCAGCCATCGCATTGCTCAATGGTGGTTTGCTCCACTCCCGTTACCTCGTTCCCTAAAATCACTGCTATTTTTTCATCAGGACTGTAGCTTACAGCTTGCAGCTTGTAGCTATCCTGCGCCTGCTCCACCGCATAAACCGAATAACCGTTATTTTTTAATTCTGAAATGGCTTCGCTAATATTTTTAAAATGTTTCCAATGCACGGTTTCGTCAGCACCCAAAGCTGTTTTTTTTATTTCTTTATGCGGCGGATAAGCGGTATAGCCACAGATATAAATGGCTTCCAGCAAAAAAGCATCAGCAGTACGAAAAATACTGCCCACATTATACGCACTGCGAATATTTTCAAGCACCACCACCACCGGCATTTTATCCGATTCTTTAAACTCCTCTACCGACTTGCGGTTCAGTTCTTCCATTGAAAGCTTACGCATCAACTCTGTTTTGGCTGCAAATGTAATTAGTGGATAAAAACTCATCGCAATTAAAATTACGGCCTCTATTTTTGCCTTTACCGCTATGAGTAAGCAAAAGACAGCCGAAACACCGTTAATGCAGCAGCACAAGGCTATTAAGGCCAAATACCCTGATGCCATTTTGTTGTTTCGTGTGGGAGATTTTTATGAAACCTTTGGGCCTGATGCCGTTATTGCTTCGCGGGTATTGGGTATTACACTCACCAAAAGAAATAACGGTGCTGCTGCCGATAACGAACTTGCCGGTTTTCCGCATCATGCGCTTGATACGTATTTACATAAATTGGTAAAGGCAGGCTACCGTGTGGCTATTTGCGATCAGCTGGAAGATCCAAAAACAGTAAAAGGCATTGTAAAACGTGGTGTGACCGAAATGGTTACGCCGGGTACTGCCACCAATGATAAGCTGCTTGATCTTAGTTCTAATAATTTTCTGGCTGCCCTTCATGTAGCTGAAGAAAAATATGGCCTGGCATTTTTGGATATTTCCACCGGTGAATTTTTTGTAGCCGAAGGCGATAAAGAATACGCCGATAAATTACTAAGCGGCTTCAAACCTGCTGAAGTGATTTTCCAGCGCCACCATCAAAAAAAGTTCAAAGAAGAATTTGGCAATAAATTTTATACCTACACTTTAGACGAATGGATTTTTCAGCAACACTATGCAGAAGAAAATTTGCTGAAGCATTTTGATACCCATTCTTTCAAGGGCTTTGGCGTAGAAGGTTTAAGCTATGGACTGATTGCTGCAGGTGCCGTTTTGCACTATTTAAAAGAAACGGAACATCCGAATTTGCAACACGTCACTTCTATTCAGCGCATTGAGCAGAACGATTATTTGTGGATGGACAAATTTACCATCCGCAACCTCGAATTGCTGTACAGTAATGTAGAAAATGGAAATACTTTATTAAAAGTTTTGGACAGCACTTGCACGCCCATGGGTGCAAGGCTGTTGAAACGGTGGATTGTTTTTCCATTAAAAGACATTGCAAAAATTAATGAACGGCTTGATGTTGTAGAGCAATTGATCCTGAACACCGATTTACGAAACAAACTGCTCCACGCCATGCGGCAGTGCGGCGATATGGAACGATTGGTATCAAAAATTCCACTGAAGAAAATCAATCCCAGAGAGCTGTTGCAACTGGCAAGAGCATTGAGACAAATTG
>JBQCHB010000181.1:0-3742 GCA_051955075.1 Flavisolibacter sp. | reverse complement strand
AATGAACAATTTAGAGCATAAATTGCTTTGCGATAATTTCCAGGCCAATGCATGTTCCCTTCCGCCAGAGCCAAGTAATAGAATATTCATGATGTAAATGATGGCTGCGAATATCGGTACAATTGTTAAAGAAGGATGGCAGAGTGTACAGAAAAATAATTTACCGTATTTTGGGCACACAAAATTAATTGCACATTATTTTTCACCAACAAATTTCTTATGTCAGAATTGCTTTCGTCAAACGAAATAAAAGTAAAACAAAAAGGACATCCTAAAGGTCTGTACGTTTTGTTTGCCACTGAAATGTGGGAACGCTTTAACTATTATGGCATGCGTGCCATACTGGTTTTGTTCATGACCAAAGCTTTGCTGTTCAGCGATGCTTTTGCTTCCAACCTTTATGGTAGTTACACCGGTCTTGTTTATCTCACACCTTTAATTGGCGGTTATATTGCCGACCGTTATTGGGGAAACAAACGTTCCATTATTGTGGGTGGTTTAATCATGGCCATCGGTGAATTTTTATTATTCTTCTGCGGTTCGGTTTATGATAGCTCACAATCGCTATCTACTTTGCTTTTCTTTTCCGGCTTAGGATTTATGATTGCCGGAAACGGTTTTTTCAAACCTAATATTTCTTCATTGGTAGGACAATTATATCCTAAAGGTGATAGAAGAATTGATGCGGCATACACTATTTTCTACATGGGGATTAATGTAGGCGGTGCGTTAGGACCTTTTATTTGCGGCATATTTGGCGACACCGGTAACCCGGCTGATTTTAAGTGGGCCTTTTTGATCGCTGGTATTGGTATGTTAATCAGTGTGCTGGTTCAAAAATTGTATCAGGATAAATATGTGAGAGATCCGGAAGGTAAACCATTAGGCGATCCTTCGCCCACAGCACCAAAGCAATGGCGCAACCCGTTGTTGATGATTATTGGATTAGTGATTTTTGCAGGTGTAGCCATTGGCGTTTTGTATGTAGATGCAAATGTTTTTAGCTTCTTGTCTTACCTGTTGCTAGCGGCTGTTTTATTTATTGCTTTTATTCTTTTCTCGGACAAATCATTAAACAAGCAAGAGAAAGAAAGAATTGGCGTGATATTCATTGTAGCTTTCTTTGTGATCTTCTTCTGGTCCGCATTTGAACAGGCAGGCGCCTCGCTTACCTTTTTTGCAGACAGACAAACACAAAGAGATTTGGGTTGGGTTACCGTTCCAGCCAGTTTGTTTCAATCATTGAACTCCATATTTGTTATTTTGTTTGCGCCGGTGTTTGCATGGTTGTGGTTAAAGATGGGAAAAAGAGAACCATCTGCACCGACAAAAATGGCGCTTGGTTTATTCCTGCTGGCCTTAGGTTATTTATGGATCGCCTTTGGCGTGAAAGATGTAGCTCCTGGGGTAAAAGTGAGCATGATCTGGCTTACAGGTATGTATGCTTTACACACATGGGGAGAGTTGAGTTTATCGCCTATCGGTCTTTCGCTTGTAAATAAATTAGCGCCGTTAAAGTTTGCTTCTTTACTGATGGCTGTTTGGTTTTTGGCGAATGCTGCCGCTAACAAATTAGCCGGCGTATTAAGTGCTTTGTATCCAAGCAATGGAAAAACTACATCGTTCTTAGGGTATCAAATGAACAGCATGTACGACTTCTTCATGTTGTTCGTATTTATGGCGGGTGCGGCTTCTGTTATTTTGTTCCTGCTGTCAAAGCAGTTGCAGAAAATGATGCACACGGATATAAAATAAACATGTGTACATAGCTTTAAAATAATCTGTTTAAAGGTGGCTTAGAGGCCACCTTTTTTTATCTATCTTCAAAAATCTAATTGAAAGATGAAACAATTTAATACTACCACAGCGCATGTTGAAGATGTAGAAGGAAGACATCCCCGCCAATTGTATTTGCTGTTTTTTACCGAAATGTGGGAGCGGTTTTCTTTTTACGGCATGAAGGCTTTGCTGTTGGCCTACATGGTTACGCAATTAAAGTTCGATGAGCCAAAAGGCTACGCTATTTTGGGTTCTTATGCAGCGCTTGTTTATACCATGCCTATGTTCGGGGGTATGCTGGCCGACCGTTTTTTAGGGTATAGAAAAGCCATCACCTTCGGTGGCATTTTAATGACGATCGGTCATTTGGTTTTAGCTATTCCACAAAGCTGGAGCTTTTTTTATGGCATGGCTTTTATCATTTGCGGTAATGGTTTTTTCAAGCCCAATATTTCAAGTTTGGTAGGTACGTTGTATAGAGAAAATGACCCCCGTCGCGACAGTGCTTTCTCTATTTTTTATATGGGTATTAATCTGGGTGCGATGATTGGCGGTGTATTGTGCGGTTATGTGGGTCAGCGCATCAACTGGCATTTTGGATTCGGATTGGCAGGCATTTTTATGATTCTTGGCCTAATTGTTTTTACCATTGGTAAAAAGTCATTGGGCGACAGAGGTTTGCCACCTCAGGAAAACCTGCTGCATCGAAAATTATTTGCAGGCCTCAACCGCGAAACGATTATTTATATTGGCACACTGCTGGTTGTTCCATTTGTTGTTTTTCTATTCAATGTATATGAAGCAATGGACTGGATTATGCTAGGCCTTGGGTTGCTTTCGTTGGTGTACATTTTATACATCGCTTTTCAATTGGAAAAGGCAGCCAAGTTTAAGTTGATCGCTGCTATTGTAATGATTGTAACTTCTATTTTGTTTTGGGCTTTCTATGAGCAAAACAGCGGTTCACTGAACTTGTTTGCCATGCGCAATGTGGATATGCATGTGCTGGGCTTTAATCTTCCGCCACTTTCAGTCAATAACTTTCTTCCACCATTTTGGGTAATTGCGCTTAGCCCTGTTTTTGCCTGGCTGTGGCTGTGGTTGAACAAAAAAGGTAAAGAGCCAAGTACACCGTTGAAGTTTGCTTTATCCTTTATTTTTTTAGGAATAGGATTTTACATTTTTTATTTGGGATGCAAGATGGCAACTGACGGCTTAATATCGTTGTACATTTTTGCCTTAGGCTATGTGGCGATTATATGCGGAGAACTTTGCCTTTCACCCATTGGCTTATCCATGGTGACGAAGTTGGCACCGGTAAAAATTGTAGGAATGGTGATGGGGATTTGGTTTTTAGCCAGCGCTATTGGAGAATTTTTAGCAGGAAAAATTGGTTCGCTAATGAGTGTGCCGGAAAATGTTGTGAATGACCCTATTCAATCGCTTCCTTATTATGCAGATATATTGAGTAAGATAGGTTTAGGCTCTGTTCTGTTGGGAGGCGTATTAATGCTTATTGTGCCTTTGCTGCGCAGGTGGATGGGCGATGTGAAGTAAGATGAAATAAATGTGTTTGTTATAATAAGAAATGCCATATCTGCGGAATATGGCATTTCTGTTTTCTATTTATCCGCTAATTAAACAAATTTCAATTGATCATATTTTTTTCCAAGGATTTGCTCATCATCTGCGCCTAACCATTTACTTAAAACGGTGGCGTATAGGTTTTTAAAATCCACTTTATATTTCAAATCGCCTTCATCCAAATCCGTTAAATCGGGCATGGCGTTGAGCAGGCCTTTTTGTTTTAGACCGCCACCAATTAAAAACATATTGTTAGCCGTTCCGTGGTCAGTGCCCTGGCTGGCGTTTTGCGAAACTCTTCTGCCAAATTCTGAGAAGGTGAAAAACAATACATCGTTAAAACGGTTGTTAGCTTTCAGATCTTTAATAAATGCACCTA
>JBQCHB010000180.1:0-16842 GCA_051955075.1 Flavisolibacter sp. | reverse complement strand
GAGGTTTATGGCATCCATGCTTCTTATGAAAGAGATGAGGAAGGACAGTGGCGGGCTTTGGTTTCGGCAGAAGACCTCGCAATCAATAAAGAGATAGATGTGGGCTTGCTGGAAGCTATTGCCCATGCCATAGAGGAAGTTTTGAGGTGAAAGAGGGGATTTAGTTACAGACTAAGGGCGGCGTACTTAGTTGCAAACTAAGCACAGCTTGAGGCTTAACCTGTCATTCAGAAAGTTGTTAGCCGGTTACCGGTTAAGGTATCAAAAAGTAAAGTCCTAATTGCAGTACCCTGTTGGCGCCGGTGTTGCCGACCTCTATGATATTACCATTAGGATCTGTATACACTACATTCACCAGGTTCGTAAGCCCGTAATTGTAACGCAGTTCGAGGCCCATGTTTTTGTTGAAATGATAGGCCACTCCAAGATCGGCCCCAATGTCAAAATCGTTGTAAATTCTTGAAACGTCGGTGGTGTTGTTGCCGACCTTCGATCTTGCGCTGTTCAAAAAGCCAAATTCAGGGCCTAACAAAAGCGACAGGTTTCTTGCCGGTTGAAATCCTACCAAAACGGGCACATTAATGTAATTAAGACTTACGGTTGCTTCTTCCAGGAATTGTGTTGAGGCTGTACGATAGCCTTTAACCGAGTAAAGCAATTCTGGCCGCAACAAAATTTTGTCTTGTAAACGAAGCTGAAGAAGTGCACCGGCGTTAAAGCCTATCCTTGACTTACCATAACCCGGTCCCTCGTTTTTGATGCTGGCCAGGTTGATGCCACCCTTAAGTCCGAAGGCCACCTGACCATAACCAAATTGTAAGGCAAAGGATGTTATAAGAAAAAGGAGGATTTTTTTCATGTTGTTTGTTATTGTAAGTAAACAGTTCGTACACATCGGCGCTCTTACACCAAGATAACCAGATGTCTATTCAAAAGCAGGTGTTACAGGCTGTTTTGTCTCACCAGGACCTGTTGTAATTTCTCTTTGTTGTTTTTGTATGTTTCTAATTCTCCAATTACACTTAAGGTGAAGCCACGCAAGTAGTTGTTATGGTCAGGCGAATGGTTTGTTCGTTTACTCTTTATATTAAGTGTAATAGCCTGCGGTGTGCGAATAATGCCCCAGGGAATGCCCCACCAACCAAGGATTGCCGTCTTTGTCAAAGCATTGTTGTTTGCTTTATCCAGGCAATGGGAACAGCCAACTCTTAGTTTTTTGTTGTACGTGGTGAAGAAAATGAAACTCATGACCTCACTGGTCAAGGTGGCATTTAGCCGGTTGGTGGTGTTACCGCAAGAAGGACAGCTTAACCTGCTCACGATATCGCAATAAGCGTCAATTTCTTCCATCGTGTAGTCCTTATTTTGAGCTTCTATTCCCTTGCTGATATTTTTATTCAGTCCACGCTTTTGAATTTCAGCTTTAACTACTTCTATTGCTTCCGGTGTTAAACCGTACGCGTCTTGCGTGGCTATCTGGACTAATTCGCCGTCGGACATTCGCCCGTATTTCTCTTGTACAAATTGGATGTCAATTCCAGTGCTCATAAGTTTTGGTAAGGTGGGTTATAAAATGGCTTTAGACACTAAGATAGGCGCAATAGCATACAATTACAAAGTTCAAAATGCTGACTTTTATCCGGGAGCGTTTTAGTTGTGCACACCACCAAACGAGAAGCCGATTGGCGAAGAAAGCCGTTAGCTGCACACTAAGCACAGCTTCGTTTGCATTTTAAAACCGGAATATTGGGGTAGCGGGGACGTTTGCCCATCAACATTGCAGCGGCATTGGGGGTGGCAGCCCAAGGCAGCCCTTGTTATTTTAAATAGGGCATGACCTGTTCTTCTTTGAGGCCAGTGAAGGCGCAGAACTCGTGCACGGTGATAAAATCTGCCAGGGATTTGTTGTAGCGTTTGCGGATGCCTGACAATAGTTTCTGGGCTGTTCTTTCTTTGCGGCCGGTGATGTTCATGACATCTTTGGTGTAGATGACCAGGCGGTTGGGGATGGCATTCATACATAAGATTTTGGTTCTATAAAATTTATACGAAAGCGCTATAGTTACAAGGTAAATAGCGTAAAAACAGCGGGCTATTTTTGTGCGGTTTGCTTGAGGAGTTCACAAGTTCAGAGGTTCATGGGTTGCTGCGGGAAAGGCGTAAATTATTTTACGCCAAATACGGTTTTTTATCTGCGGGCCTATCCTGATTTTCACAGTCATCAAAAACATGTACTATGAATCACTTAATTACATTGACAGAAGCCAGCGAGATGACCGCTTTTTACCGCCAGAACCGGGAGGGCATTTTGGCTGCCCTGTACCAGGGCCAGAATGTTTTGCCTATATCAGAAACTTTTGACCGCGAGGATTTTGATGCCCTGCTAGGCCAGGCCGGGTGCACGGGGGTACGCATTTATTACGGGATGGATGCCGATTACAAGGTACATGCCGTGATAGTAGGCGTTACGGCTGCCAACGAAGACCTGCTGCCTTCTACCGGCGCCTCGCTGGTATCGGAGGAGGATATCATTTTGGAAAAGGGGAGCCGGTGCCCTGATATTTGTGCAGAGGTATCGCCCCTGAATACGTAAAGCTTTATATTCCGGCATATGAATTATGAAACCAATGCCCTGTTCAGCCTGACCATTGCGCTTGGCGCCGTGGCAGGCTGGGCCAGGGTAAAAAAAATTGACCGTTCTTTTTTTCCTTTTTTGCTTTTGACCTGGACGGGGCTTGTCAACGAGATCGTGAGCCTGGCGCTGATCTACAAGGGGTACCCGAACGTGGTGAATTACAATATTTATTCGCTGACGGAGGCCTTACTGGTGGTATGGCAGTTTAAGGAATGGGGGTTGTTTGGCCGCAAGCGGGGCCTTTTTTATACCGTGCTGGGTTTTTTTGCCCTGTGGTGGCTCTACGAGACTTTTATCCTGAGCAGCCTTTTTTATTTCAATTCTTATTTTATTGTTGGCTATTCGTTTGTGATCGTGGTGATGAGCATTGTGACCATCAGCGAGATGCTGTTTTACGAGGATTACCGGCTGCTGCGGAATGCCAAATTTTTGATCTGCATGGGATTTGTGGTGTATTTCACCTACGCCGTACTGGTGGAGGCGTTCTGGCTGTTTGGTCTGAACCAGGGCAAGTTTTTCCGTATCCGCATTTACGAGCTGCTGGCCTATATCAATTTATTCACTAACCTAATTTTTGCTGTTGCCATCTTATGGATGCCTATGAAACCTCGATATACACAGCCGTTTTAATTACGGCGGTACTGATTGGGATACTGATCCTGGTTTTTGCGTGGGCCATAGTGCGGGCACAGAAGCGCAATTTTGAAAGCAGGAGCCGGCAGTTCCTGGCCGAGATTGCACTGCAGGAGGAGGAGCGCCACCGGATTGCCCACGACCTGCATGACGAGCTGGGACCTGTATTGGCCATGACCCGGCTAAGCGTGCAGCGGCTTGCTTTGCGGGAGCCGCAGCTTGCCGATGCGCTGGAACAGATTGAGCGGAGCCTGGAGACGGTATTGAACCGGATGGGCGGCATTGCCCGCAACCTTACGCCCGGCGCCCTGTTGCAGAAAGGCCTGGAGCCCCTGCTGGACGATTTTTTCGAGTTGTGCCGGCAGGCCCATTCGCTGCCCATTGATTTCCGCTATGAAGTCAAAAGCGACCTGCGGCCCGAGGTGAGCCTTCACCTGTTCCGGATGATACAGGAAGCTGTTTACAACAGCATCAAGCATTCGGGGGCCCGCTTTGTGCGGGTGGCGCTATGGGAGCGAAAAGGAAAGCTTTTGCTGCGCTGTGAAGATGATGGCAGGGGCTATGAGGCCAGCAGCAGCGGCAATGGCCTGGGGCTGGGCAGCCTCAGGGAACGTGTTTCGCTTTTGGGAGGTAAGATGCATTTTGTGTCGGGGGAGGAAAAGGGCACCAGCTATTTTTTTGAAATTCCTTTAAAAAACAGTTATGGAACGCATTAGAGTTGTGCTGGCCGAGGATAACGAAGTTTATTTTTCGGGGCTGAAGACGATACTGGAAGAAACGGGGGACCTGGCGTTGTGCGGGGCCGTTAGAGACGGTGCTGCCCTTATGGAGCTTCTGGCTGTGGTGCCGGTGGACGTGGTAGTGACGGACATACAGATGCCGCGGTTAACCGGCATAGCCGCCACTAAGCTTATCAGCAAGGCGTATCCCGGTGTAAAGGTGATAGCGTTGACCATGTACAATGCGGAGCAGCTGATTATAGAAATGCTGGAGGCGGGGGCGAGGGGCTATCTTGACAAAAATACCCGGATAGAGCACCTGATAGAGGCGGTGAGGGCGGTGCATGCCGGGGCCTATTACCATTGTCCCAGCACCACCATGCGGCTTTCGAAGATGATTGCCGGCTCGAAGGTAAAGCTGGTGCGGCAGGCGGTGGTGTTCACCGAAACGGAGCTGGCGATGATAAGGCTGATCTGCGAGGAATACGCCAACAAGGAGATCGCCGCTAAGCTTTTTCTTTCGGAAAGCCGGGTGGACAAATACAAGAAAAGGATACAGGAGAAGATGGATGTGCGCAGCACGGCGGGCATCGTGGTGTATGCGATGCAGAACGGGTTGTATGAGGGATAGCAGATAATAGATGATAGATGGCAGATGATAGATGATAGATGGCAGATAATAGATGGCAGATGATAGATGTTTGATGACGGATTGATTTTATACTGCGGCAGCTAAATAAAGGGTTATGGGTTATTGTCTCAGAGAAGCCGACAGGGAGCTGCTGCAGGCGTTAGGGCAGTGTATATCGGAGAGCCCCGGCCAGCGGCTGACACTGGCCATCCTTTGCCGCAAGGCAGGGATGAACAAGGTGAAGCTTGGGAAGGGGTTTGCACAGTTGTTTGGGCAGACGCCTGCCCAATTTATACTGGAGCGGCGCATGCTGCACGCCCGGCATCTGCTTGTGGAAACGGAAAAGCCGGTCAAGGAAATTGCCGGTTTGGCGGGTTATGGCAATGCGAAAAGTTTTCACCGGGCTTTTCGTCATTATTTTTCAATGACTCCTTCTTCTTTACGCAAGGCAGGGTTTACGAAGTGCAACTTATAGTTGCCTGCGTGCAACTTCTTTAATTTGTAAGCGACTTTCAAATGCAGGAACTTTAGGAAAGAAATTTTATTACCGCGGCAGCCAACACAAGCAGGATGAAAATACCTACCGCACCTATTGCTGCCAGTGCACTTACCCTAATTTTTAGTTATACGGCTTTCAGCAAGCTTTTTTCTTATGCCACCTTCCGCATGGTATTGGGGCAGGCGCCCCTGTTAAAAACGGGAGCAGCCGTGACGGCTGTAATGCTGCCGCTTACAGAGTTGTTCATTGTGCTGCTCCTTATTTTTCCTGCCACCCGGTTACAAGGTTTATATGCTTCGCTGGTGCTGCTTTCGGTGTTTACCGTGTACCTGGTGTACATGGTTTTGTTTGTGCCGCATTTGCCTTGCAGCTGCGGTGGGGTGATCAGCAAAATGAGCTGGCGGCAGCATATTGTTTTTAACGGGGTTTTTATTGTGGTAGCGGTGTGGGGTATACGAAGTTTTGAAGGAAGAGGAGGAGGTTTAGGTTTAAGGGTTTAAGGGTTTAATGTGTAAGGTTTAAGGAGGAAGTTTAGGTATGGGGCTTATTGTTTTTGATTGTTGTTCTTTTACTTTTTCACGGATAGCAAGAGGTTTTAGGTTGGAGAGATATGTTTCATAGGGTTGGATTTGGTTTGGATGGTTTTGTTTTATGATTTCCACTTTTTGTCATTGCTACAAAAAGTGGAGCAAAAAAATCTAGGCAAACCCAAATGCCTCCGGCTGGGTTGCCGGCCAGCGCTTCCTGCGGCACTCTACCAGGTTTAGTATGGCTAGGTCAGGGCAGGCTTTCATTTTTTTAGCAGGGTTCTACTGGTTCGCTCTTGCTGTTGTTTATGCTGGCGTAGCTTGGGTGTGGGCTTTTCTCAGTGGCTCGAGGCCCCCATCCCTGCCCTTCCCCCAACGGGGGAAGGAAGAGGCTCCGTAGTATGTTTTTGGACAAGCGAAAAACAAGGCAAGGGGCTGGTCTGTGTGCGGGGCGTAGGGTTTTGTTGAGGTTGAGGTTTAAGAGTTTAAGGGTTTAGGTGTTTAAAGGTTTAAAGTGTAAGGTTGAGAGTGAGGTTAAGGTTGAGGGTGAGATTAAGGTTAAGATTTGGGTTGAGATAAAAATATTGTGCACATACCTGCGCTGCTGTGGCCACGGCGGCGGGGGCAGGGGAAGCTGAAAACCTGCAACAGAGTAAGCGGTTTTTTTAAACTTAAAACTTTTATTATGAAAAGAATGTTGTTGCCCATGCTGGCATTAGTTGTAGGTGTTGCACTAAGTGCATTTACCGTTCCGCACCGGTCTGAGGGAAAAACAACGACCGAGTATTATTTCTTTGAAGTGGTCAACGGCCAGGTAGATACCAGTTCGCCTTTAAACGACGAACCAATGACCATTGAGGATTTTAACCAGGTTAACCCTGTTAATTGTCCTTCGGGAAATAATGCCGATTGTATCAGGGCCTGGGAAGATGGCCACACACCAAGCACGTTGGGTGCAGGCGATTATACCATACGGAAACTTTGAGGTTTTTGAAAGGTAAGAGAATAGCCGACAGGCTATTCTCTTTTTATGATTGTTCATAGCAGGATTTATTTTTTGAGTACCAGCACATCTATCCACTCCCGGGAGGTTATGACCTTCAAATTGTATTTACTTAATTCTTTATTGAGGCCTTCCCTATCGAGGGGGTCCAGGGATGCGGCTTTTAACCGGAGGTCAATGTTAAAAGAACACCCTGTTTTGTCTACAAAAGGAAGTTTGGTATTCCATTCAACCAGGCCCCTGAGTATGGCAGAGAAGTTTTTGAAACTATAGTTCTGCACATAGCGTACCGAATCGTTCTCATATTTTCTTCCTATCATAGTGCTTTTCGTTTTTCCTCCTTTTGACCTGATCTTATCCAGGCTTGCAGTTTTTATTAATGCCAGGCAAGGCAGTTTCCTTTTTTCAATTTTTACTTTCAGTCCAAAACACCTGTCAAGGTCCTGCTGCATGTATGTATACCGCACATTTTTTTTTGCTGCGGGTAGCCGTAGCTGGTAGCTATAAGCATAAGTCGTTTTCCATTCATCCCATTCGTCTTCATCCTCTGGAAAGATGTAGGGAGATTTATCAATCACATCCAAAACAATTTGAGACGGCACATTGAAAGCATATTTATCATACTCACTATAAGCTTTAAGGTATAGTTCTACAACAGAAACACAATTGGATGAAATCGTTATTGTTTCTTTTTCATCTACCACGGTTCCGGATGTATTGCCCATATTTAAACCGGGCCTGCAATGCGTTAAAAGAGAATAATAATTAGCATCGGCTGATAAATCATCATCATAAGCCCTATCGTTACCCTCTCCTGTATTTAAGATATCCAGTTTTTGATCTTTCAAGAAAGCTTCCAAATGTTTCGGGGTGAGATTGTATGGGCCGGTACGATATTGAACTGTCCTGTTGACATCAAGCCAAAGCTGGTAAGGTGTTTTGCTTTCAGTGAACAGCATCCACAGGTCATGAGCGCCAGCAATAATGGGAGTGGAGGGCATTTTGATCTTCGGATGTTTTTTGAAGAATCGGAGGGTAGAATCTTTGGATTCGGCATTGACCAGGATGATCTGCAGTTGGCCGTCAAACCGTTTTTGCATGCTGTCTATCTGGGGAAAGGCTTTTACGCAGGAAAGGCAGCTATGGTTCCAAAAATCCAAAATAATGTGTTTGCCCTTAAAATCGGAAAAGCTGATAGTGCTGTTCTTATAATTTAAAACCTCATGGCTCGTCCAATTTGGGGCCTGCTGACCAATAGCAACCCGTTGGGCTTTGGTAGCCAGTGATAACATAAGGAAGGTGCCCATACATATTTTATACATTTTCATTAGTAGCCGGGATTTTGGGTGAGGAAAGGATTGGTGTCTAATTCGTACTGCGGAATTGGATACAGTGCATCTTCAGGCTGCCAGGATGATGGGTTTATGGATGCCATGAATGTATTGACCTGTCCTGTTCTTTTAAGGTCAAGCCAGCGGTGTCCCCATTCGAACATGAATTCGATGCGGCGTTCGTGGTCAATTGCCGTAAGTAAACCGGCCCTGGTACTATCGGAGCTAGCTGGCAAACCTGCACGGGTGCGGACAGTGTTCAAGTCGCCGAGGGCTTCTATCAGCTTGTTTTGCTGTGCCCTAGCCCCTGCCCGAACCAGATACAATTCGGACAGGCGGAGCACCATGTAGTATTCGGTATAAGGCGGTGCCGCGGTACGTACCTTGTATTTGTAGGGGTAGTAGTATGTTTTTCCGCCGGAAACGGTTGATTTGAGCCAGTTCGTTTTGCGCTGATCGCCTGTTTCGAAAGCATTTAACAGTGCATCGGTGGCAGCGAAAGGCGGGCGGGCTGTTGCCGACAAGGGATTAAAAAGATTGCCTTCGGCTGTGTTGATGGTGGGGCTGACAGGGCTTAGTTGCCAAATGGCTTCATTGCTGGTGGTGAGAAATACATCGTTCAGGGAAGGCAGGATGGTGTACGTGCCACTGCCAATTACTTCGGAAGCCTGCGTTTCTGCGGCCAGCCAGTTTTGGCGGTATAGATAAACCCTTGCCAGCAGGGCAGCCGCTGTCCATTTGTTGGGCCGAAGCCTTCCGGCCGAGGGGTAGGAAACGGGCAGTTCTTCTTTGGCTTGTATCAAATCGGCCTCTATGCTATCGTATACACTAACCACCGGAGCATTGGGCAGTATTTTATTGGCGTCGAACGAAGTGGTGGTAACCAGCGGCACGGGGCCAAACAAGTTGACGAGGTAAAAATAGTGCAGCGCCTTTACGACCAGCATTTCGCCGTGCAGCTGGCTTTTGAGCGAGTCGCTGAGGTCAGCCGAATTTTGGAGGCCTTCAATGATGGCATTGGCCTGGTAGATATTGCGATAAGCAAAGGTCCACAAGCGGTTAAGACCCGTGGATGAAGCGGGTGAAATATTGCTGTTCCTAAACTGGTCGTAATCGGCATTGGATGCGGTGTTGTATAACTCGGCAGCAGAAAGTGCGGGGTAAAGGGTAGCACCGCCGTTGGTCATTGCCAGGGAGGTTTGCATCATTTGGCTATAGAGGCCAGCTACTGCGGCAATTGCCGTTTGGCTGTTATTGAAAACCTGTACTGACTGCAGTTGGGTTTGGGGCGGGGCTATGGCCAAAAACTTTTTGCAGGAAGGGAAAAAGAAGCTGCATATCAAAAGAATGCAAAAGCAAAAAAGATTGACAAAATATTCGTGTATATGTTTCATGTGCGGTAGTTTTTAAAAGTTGAGCTGAATGCCGAAGGCAATGGTTTGCAATGGCGGCAACCGATAAAAGTTTTGGGTTTCGGGATCGGAGCCTTTATAGCCTGTGATGGTTAACAGGTTTTGGGCTTCGGCATACAATTTCACTTGCTGCAGTTTGGCTTTTTGGAGCCAGCGAGATGAAAGCTGCCATGCCAGTGCACAATTTTTCAGGCGGATAAACGAGGCATCGGAATAAATACCACTGGAAGAAGATAAGAGGTACGAGGGCAGGAAAACAGGGCTTGCGGCGGTAGCGCCGTAGCGCTGAACGGGACTGGCATCACCTGGCTGTTGCCAGCGGTTGAGCGCCAGGGAAGGCTGGTTGTAAAGGAAGCCAGCCGGAGCCGTGTATTGGTAGGCCAGGTAGTTGGTGCCTTGCTGTTTGGTGAACTGGAAGAAAACATCGAGGGTAAGCCTGCGCCAGGTAACCGTGCTGGAAATGCCACCGTAAAAAAGAGGATCAAGGTCGCCGAGGACCTGGAGATCGCCGGGAGTAGAAATGCTGCCGTCCTTATTAAAATCTTCGTAGGCATAGAGGCCGGTAACCTTGTCTACGCCGAGGAATTTTATCTTCCTCTGTATTGACAGGGGGCTGCCTTCGACGTACATAAAATTGTAGCTGGAAGCAGCAAGGCCGGGAAAGGAAACCAATTTATTGGAAGGGAGCGTGATATTAAAAGCAGCCTTCCATTGGAGGTTTTTGGTGTTGAGGATGGATGCATTTGCCATGACCTCCCAGCCGGAATTTTGCACCACTGCCGGAAGATTTTGGACGACGGACGCGAAACCTGTTTGGTTGGGCAGGAGATAATTTATCAGTTGGTTACTGCTGCGGTTGCGGTACCAGGCTGCGGATACAGAAAGGCGGTTGTGCCAGAAGCCAAGGTCAATGGCGGCTTCGAGTTTTTTATTTTTTTCCCATTCAAAAACGGGGTTGAACAAAAAAGATGGGCGCAAGCCCGGGATACCCTGGTAGGGATTGGTGGTAACCGTCCACAGATCGAGGTATTTGTAATCGCCTATTTGGTCGTTGCCCGTTATACCATAGCTTGAACGA
Source organism: Flavisolibacter sp. (assembly GCA_051955075.1). Taxonomy (GTDB): domain Bacteria; phylum Bacteroidota; class Bacteroidia; order Chitinophagales; family Chitinophagaceae; genus Flavisolibacter. The sequence goes on along the minus strand of JBQCHB010000180.1, from coordinate 6,374 downwards.
AGCTTGCCGAAGCTAAGGAAGGGAAGGGCTTTTTGAATAAAAGGTTCTGAAGAAAAAACCCAACCCCCGGCTATTGCGCCAAAGCCAGCCATCCGTTTACCGGGGCTGAAGCGGCTGCTGCCATCCCTGCGGGCCGAAAAGCTGAGGAGGTATTTTTGAAGCCAGTTGTAGTTGATACGTCCAAAAAGGGCCTTGTAGCGGTACAATGAATTGTAGTTTGAAACCGAAACCGAGCCTGCCGCTGCTATTGAATAGAGCAAAAGGTCGTTGGTAAAGCCGGAGGCATTGATGGATGTGCTGCTGTACTCATTGTGCTGGAAGGTGGTGCCCAGCAAGGCCTGCCAGTTTGATTTGCCTTTTGTTTGGTTGAATTCGGCCTGGGGTTCTATGATCCAATTGTTGCGGGTGCTGTTGGCAAAGGCCGAAGAAGCGGAAGCGGAATTGTTAGGATCAATGGCTGATTTGGGGGTAGCCGATCTTTCATTGGTGGTGAAACTGTTATAGCCCGCATTGAGCCGGAGGGTTAGAAAGGGCAAAAGCTTATAATTTAAGAGAAGGCCCGAGGAAAGGTTGTTCGTGCGGGAGCTATACAATTGCTGCAGCCCGGCCAGGGGATTTGAAAAGCCCAATGATGCATAGCTGACACCTCCATCGGACCAGGCCAGGGTGCCATCGGCATTATACAGGTTTAGGTTGGGTGGAAGCGCCATATACCGGGTTAGGTCGGTACGGAGCAAGTGGTTGTTATCGGCTGACCAAAGAGCAGAGAGGCTTAGGCTCCATTTTTGGGAGGCAGGACTGTGGGAAAGGTTCAGGTGAACTGAAGTGCGGGCATCGACAAACTGGCTGGAAAAGACAGTAGTTTCTTTATGGTAGCCGGTGCCGAGGGTGAAGCGGGTGGTGGCATTGCCACCTGTCATTGAAGCCTGTACATTGGAGGTATGGGCTGTGTTGCCGGTGAGCAATTTTTGAAAATTGGTGTACCGGGTAGTGTCCCAAAGCAAGAGATCGGGTGCATTGGAAGCGGTTGGGGACAGGCTATCGTTGGCAAAAGCTTCGTGGCGCATTTGGAGGTACCGGGCGGTGTTGAGAAAGGCGGTTTTAAAAATGGCCTGGCTAAGGCCGGTATAGAGATCGACCGTTGTTTTTATTTTTCCAGGCAGCGCTTTTTTGGTGGTAATGAGGATAACGCCGTTGGCACCGCGACTGCCGTAGATAGCCGTAGCAGCTGCATCTTTTAAAACGGAAATGGATTCAATATCGGAAGGGTTGATGCTGTTGAGGGGGCTGAGGCCCCCGGCGGATTCGGTGGAGGTGGCTACCGGACTGGCTGCCGCTGAATTGATCAAATTAGAAGGGAGGTTGCCCGGTTCGAAGGGAACGCCATCTATAATGATAAGGGGATCATTGCGGCTAAGGGAGAGGTCGAGGGAGGTGCGGCCCCGGAGCTGGAGGTTGAAAGCCGAGCCGGGAAGGCCGTTGGTTTGAGTAACCACCAGACCGGGTACACGGCCCTGGAGGGCTGCGAGGGGGTTGGAGACGGGCTGGGTGGCAATTTCCTTTGCCGAAATTGTGGTAACGGTAGAAAGATTGAGGCGCCTGGTGGTGGTGCCGTAGGCGATGATGACCGCTTCATCGAGCATGGAAACTTTGCGGGTGAGCACAATCGTTAGCTCGTGGTTTTGCCAGGTGTAGTCGTACACTTCGGTGTGGGTGGCATAGCCGATGGCTGAAATGACGAGGGTATCGTTGAAGCGAAGGCCGGCAATAGCAAACTGACCTTTGGCGTTGGACGCTGTTTGGCGTTGGGGGTTTTGGGTTTGGTGTTCAGGGTTTGGCGTTTGACCCTGATCGTTACCGGGAGGGTTGGCGGGTTTGATGGTGATGGTGGCGCCGGCAACAGGCTCACCTTCTTCGTTAATGATCTTTCCTTTGATGGTAATGGGCTGGCACATGGAGAGGAAAGGGCATAGCATGGCCAGGAAGAGAAGTTTTCTCATTTTTTAAGCAAGTTTTCGTGTGAAGAAAATTGTTGATGGTTCACCCTTCGGCAAGCTCAGGGTTGCTTCTATAGCCGGGGCGCCGGTGGGGTGGGTCATAACCAAGACTTAACTTAAAACGTACTCTAAAATCCTAAAAGGATGGCCACCGGGCACCCTGCCCGCTATTGCCCACGATAGCTAAGGGGCGTTAGCAGACATGACGGCTACAGAGGTTACACGGGATTTTTAGGTTTTTTGGCAAAGCCGGTGCGGAGGAGGTGCAGTTGTTTGTTTAGAAGCGATTTCATTGAGTTCTCTTTTTGATTAAAAGATGTGTGATTGCAACATCCTTTTGGAATGTGATCCGGCGATTTTTATTTCAAGTTTTTCAAGGTTTGGAAATGATGTTTGATTCGCCTTATAATTATCCTTTCTTGTTTTATCTGGTCTTTGGTTGCTGATAAAATCAATTGGTTTTCCAAACTAATTACTTGTTTTTGGCACGGTGAAATTTGCGATGGGATAAAATATCCTTGTGTGAGGGATAAAATACCTTGAGTGAAATTTTTATATTTGTTCACCAACTGTTATCAATATGAGTGAAAAAACGATACATCATGGAAGAAACATCAAACGCATTCGCGAAATACAAGGTGTGAAGCAGGAAGCGCTGGCTATAGAGTTAGGCGACGACTGGAACCAAAAGAAGATTTCGATGCTGGAATCGAAAGAAGTGATAGATGAGGATTTGCTTAATGATGTGGCTAAGGCGTTGAAAGTGCCACCAGAGGCAATCAGAAATTTTGATGAAGACAAAGCTATTTTTAACATTTCTTGTTCTTTCTCTGACAATGCAGTTAATAATAACGCAATCAATATTCAAAACATCAACCCTATAGATAGATGGCTTGAAGCTTTAGAGGAAAATAAAAGACTTTACGAACGATTGCTACAGGCAGAGCGGGAGAAGGTGGAGTTGTTGGAGAAGGTGCTGAACTTAAGGGACGGGAAGTAAATGTTAATTGATAAGTAAGAAATGTCTTTATAATTCCGGCTCTCAAGTAATTGATTGCTTTTAATGGTTTTCAAAAGTTTAAGCTCATTCCAGTTGTCGATTAGAACTTTGTCTTATCTGATAATTTCACATCATTGTTAGAAAATTGAAGGCGTTTTATTTAGTTTGAAACACAGAGTGGCATCTGTAAAAAAGTTTAAAACTTGTACTTAGGGAAGTCTGTTATTTGCTTTGATAATAGCGATTTCATTTAATTACTTAGTTTTAACCATTGTAAATATGGGTAAATAAACCCATTTAATTATTTAACCGCTAACTGATTATGCTCGCTGATAATCCTATTCTTAATAACCCATACGATGAGCCAAAGTTCCACTATGCCACTGATGCAGAAGGAAGCCTTAATTATGAAGATGTAAGAAATGGGCGTAGAATTTTCACTGCCGATATACAGGTAATTCCAAACAGGCAAGGTTCTCAACCTTCAATGTTTGACGTAAATGAGGATGCTGAAAATTACGGTACACACATTATTAATCTAACCCGTAAAGAGGTTGGCAAATGGAGAAAGGAAGGTTATCCAAATACAACTCGTGTAACCAAAGAAATTTTAGAGTACTGGTTTTTAAATCCCGAACGACCACCTTACAAACGTTTGTTCTTTGCACAGCAAGAAGCAGTAGAAACAGCTATCTGGTTAAACGAAGTTGCTGAACGTTCTAACGCAGGTAACCATATACTTAATCTTTTAAAACAGGGACAACAAACCGTCTCCGACAATACAGAAAATCAATTACCGCGTATTGCTTTTAAAATGGCAACAGGCTCAGGTAAGACGGTTGTTATGGCTTGCCTTTTACTGTACCATTATTTTAATAGACAGGAATACCGTAACGACACAAGATTCTCAGATTACTTTTTATTGGTTGCTCCTGGTATTACTATCAAGGACCGTTTAGGTGTATTGTTTGCCGATACAGTAACTCATAACCCAAATGAAATTAATGACTACTACCGGCAACGCAGTTTAGTGCCGCAGAAATATCTTAAAATTTTAGAAGGGTTGAATGCGAAGCTAATCATCACCAACTATCATCAGTTTGAACCTAAAACTTTGCAAGGCAACAAGCGCAGTCCTTTTGATGGTAAGATTGGTGAAGATGGTAAAAAGCAGGAAGCCAAAGAAGACTTTGCTCAGGTGGTTAAAAGAGTGTTGAGCAAATTCAAAACCAGCGGAAGATTACTGGTCATAAACGATGAATCCCATCACTGTTATCTTCCAAAAGAAAAAGGTAAGAATACTGAAGATGAAAATGCCGCTGATGAAAACGAAAGAGCTGCTGTTTGGTTCAATGGTTTATTGGAGATAAGCAGACGCTTTCAACTAAAAACCGTTTATGATTTATCTGCAACTCCATATTACCTTAAAGGTTCTGGTAACGAAGCGTATCAATTATTTCCATGGGTAGTTTCAGACTTCGGTTTGATTGAAGCCATAGAAAGCGGATTAGTAAAAATTCCATTCCTTCCAGAGAGTGACAATACACAAGAACTCTCGATGCCAGTACTTCGCAATCTGTACGACCATGTAAGATCAGAACTACCGAAAAAAGGACAGACCAAACAAAAGAAAGAAGCAAAAGAAAAGGGTGAAAAGATAATTGAAGCACCACCGGTACTTCCCAAGACATTAGCAACTGCATTGGAGCAGTTTGTGGATCATTATGTTCGATATGATAAAGGAATGAGAGAAGCAGGAGAAGGAATGGCTAACCTCTTTTCTGAGCCTCCGGTTTTCATTGCTGTATGTAACAACACTTCTGTTTCCAAGGAAGTCTATAAATACATTGCAGGCTATGAATACGAAGACAGTAAAGGAAACCGAGTTGTAAAGCCTGGCAGGTACGATGTATTCTCCAATTACAATCCGCAAACATTACAGCCATATAAAAAACCACCAACGCTTTTAATTGATAGTGATGCATTGGAGAACAGCAATCAGGTAAATGAAGATTTCAAAAAAGTGTTTGAGCCGGAAATAGAGAAGTTCAAACAAGATTACAGAATCATGCATCCTGATAAGTCTGTAGAAAATATTACTGACGCAGATATTCTCCGTGAAGTGGTAAACACAGTCGGTAAACGTGGTGCCTTAGGCTCTCATATTCGTTGCGTGGTTTCCGTTTCTATGCTTACAGAAGGTTGGGATGCCAATACGGTAACACATATCATGGGACTGCGGGCATTTGGTTCGCAACTTTTGTGTGAACAGGTAGCAGGTAGAGCATTGCGTCGTAAAAGCTATATTATTCAGCCATACAATAAGGATGGAAAAATCATTGATCAAAAAGATTTACATCGTTACAAAGAAGAAAACATAACCTGGAAATATCCGCCGGAGTACGCTCACATTATTGGCGTACCATTTAAATTATTTAAAGGTGGTACTGTAACTCCTCAACCTCCGCAAGACTTCACCCATATAGAAGCCATACCCGAAAGGCAGGTGGAGTACGAAATCACTTTCCCAAATGTGCAGGGTTACAGAGTAGAAATTGAAGAAGGAGACTTGAATGCAGACTTTAGCAGCCGGCCAAACTTTGAATTGGATTTTACTAAAGTGGCAGTGAAAACGGTTATGGCAACAGCGTTATCGAATGCAAGAGATACGATGGAAGTAAAAAGCCATAAAGAGCTTCGTGATGCGCAAGTGATTTTTCAACTTACAAAGTCCTTAATTAAATGGCATTTCTCAGATGACGAACGCAACCCGCAGTTTCAAAAGTTTAACAAGCTCAAAAAAATTGTTGAACAATGGTATAATAAAAAGCTACTTGTAATTGGCGAAACAGATCCTGATTTAAAAAGACTGGTAATTTACTGGGATGAGAAAGCAATTGCTGATGATATTAACTACGGCATACTGACACAGCAACGTGGAAGAGATAGAATATTACCGGTGTTGAACTATTACAATCCGATTGGCAGTACCAAATACGTAAACGGTAATACAACTAAGCCGGTGTTTGAAACTGAAAAAAGCCACGTGAATTATGTAGTAGCAGACACAGAGAGCTGGGAGCAAATATGTGCTAAGACTTTAGAGGAATTACCGCAAGTGATTAGTTATGTAAAGAACGCTTTTTTGGGCTTTACAATTCCATACACAAAAGCTGGTAAAGATGCTTTGTATTATCCGGATTTTATTGCTCGCTGTGTTTCGCATGACGGAGTTCCTATTAATCTTGTCATTGAAGTTACTGGTATGAATAAAGACAAGGAAGATAAAAAATGGTACGTGGAAAACCGCTGGCTACCAGCTGTAAATGAAGTTAGAGAGAAATACGAAATGAATGATTGGCATTTTATAGAAATAG
>JBQCHB010000179.1:0-4720 GCA_051955075.1 Flavisolibacter sp. | reverse complement strand
TGAACACTTACTTTCTGCCCGATCTTCATTTTGTCGAATTGCGTTTCTTTAAAATTGGCAACCACCCAAATGTCATCGTTCAATACAATGCTGAACAGCGATTGACCAGCCTGTACAAACTGACCGGGTTGTACATTTATTTTCGAAACCAGGCCATCGGCAGGTGCCGTAATTACGGCATAAGAAAGATTGAGCTTTGCATCATCAACATCTACCTGCCGCTGTTTAATGATGGAGCTGGCCACACCAATTTGCGAAGAAGTAGCATTGCTTTGCGAAGCCACAGCATGGGTTTGCTGTGCAGCCTGCGCTTTTTGTTCTTGTAACACTTGCAACTGACGTTCGGCAGTTTGTTTAGCTGCCAAAGCCTGCTCATATTGTTGTTCTGTAACCGAATGGTCTTTGATGAGATTAGCATAACGGTTATAATCCTGTGTGGCACGCCACACATTTACTTTAGCTGTTTCAATTTGTGCATCGATAGTGGAAACCGATGCTCTTGAAGTAGCAATGTTCGCTGTAGCTGCACTTGTAGAAGCTTTGGCTGCACCCAAATTGCTTTGTGCTGTTTGCAAAGCGGCTTCTGCCTGCTCCAGTTTAATTTTCAGATCCCTGTTATCCAGCACCACCAATGTATCGCCTTTTTTTACCCGCTGGTTGTCGTTCACTCTTACCTCTGCCACATAACCTGAAACACGTGGAATAACAGGACTAATATTCGCTTCCACATGTGCATCATCCGTTTCTTCGTGGTGCTGACCGTGGACGTATTTGCTAATACCAAACCATCCGCCTGCCACAACCAATAAAATCAATACAATTAAAAAAACTTTGCTTTTCTTCTTCGGCTCTTTGACTTTGTGGTGTGTTTTTTTTGTTTCGATAGCTTTTGCTTCCATAATTTCTTTTATTGTTGGTTGATTATTTGTTTTGTGTTAATACGCCTGCCGATTGCAATAATTTATTGTAGGCCACTACAGCATCGGACTGGGCGAAAGCATAATTTAAACGAGCCTGTAACTGGGCCACATCAGCATCCAGCAGCTCGGTAGTAGTAGCCAAACTATTTTCATATTTATTTTTAATGATGCGGTAGTTTTCAGTGGCCTGCGCAATAGCAGTTTTGTACACGTCGATTTTTTTACGGCTCACTAAATAATTTTGGTAGGCCTGGTTTACCTGCAAACGAATTGCATCGGAAAGCAATTCTTCATTAGCCGCTACTTGTTTTTCCCTGGCCTCTGCCTGCTTTACTTTAGAGCCGTTCTTCCACAAGGAAGAAAGACTATACTGTACGCCAATACCAATATTTACTGCATTGGTTACAGAAAGCACACCTGGAATATTAGCAGCAACATAACCACCTGTTACGGCAAGACTTGGATACTTTTCACCTTTAGTGGCTTTGACAGCTGTACCTGCAGCTTTTTTGCGATAGTCGAGTGCAGATAGATCTTTACGGTTTTGAAGAGCCATCTGCACATATTCTTCAACAGCTTTTACATCTGTCGTTGCAAACAAGCTGGTTGAATCAATTACCAGTTCAGTTGTTTCGGGCAGGCCCAACATCAGGTCCATATTAATATTAGCAAGCTTCCAGTTGTTTTGTGCATCCAATAAAGAAAGTTCGGTGTTGGAAACCTGCAGTTGAGATTTCAATAAATCGTTGCGGGGCAACAATCCATTTTTTTCAAGATTGGAAAACTGTGTGGCCCTTTCTTTTGCCGATTGCAAATTCTCATTCACCAGATCAACTGCTGCTTTGGATTTATAAAGATTGTTGTAAGCATCGATGGTATTTAAAACAATAGCTTCTTTGTCATTATCCGCATCAAGTTTTGCCGCCTGTTCTAAATATTTTGCCGATTCAATGCCATACTTTATTCTAAAGCCTGAAAAGATAGGCATGGACACATTTGCCATTCCATATATGGCCTGTGATGGTTTCGGACTTTCATTAGTGGTAGTACCGCCGCCGCTGCTATTGTCTTTTTTTGCTTTTAAATCAATATTTGGATTATTTAATCGCAGGTAAGAACCGCTTACGCTTGCATCGGGCAACCTGCGCTCCACTGCTTCTTTCAGCGCTGCTGTAGCCTCTTCAATTTTGGCTGCGCTGCCTTTAAGTTGCTTACTGTTCTTTATGCTCAGGTCAATCGCTTCGGGTAAGGTTAGTGTTTGCTTTTGCTGCGCAAACGAATGAGCTGAAAATAAAACCAAAAACATTCCAACTGTCAATACTGATCTTCTATGCTTCATAAGTTAATATTGCTTTAAACAGAATTTTTAAATAAGCGCTAAGCTTCTTTTTAATATTTTTTTCAAATTCTTCGCCAGAAAGCGATTGCAGGTTGTTGGCCTCGCGGTAATAATGTTGCGTCGCTACCAATTGACTAACCGTACCTACCAGCGTCATCATCAAAAAAGGAATATCGATTCCCTTTTTAAAATCTCCCTTCTTTTGTCCCTCATGTATCAATTGTTTAAACAACGCCTGGTTGGTTTTTTTTAACTGGGCTATTTGCTCGGCTATCGGGCCGGTATTGTCCACCATTTGTTCCCGCAGCATTACTTTATGAAAGCGCTGCTTTTGAAAAATGCGGTCGATGTATTCATCAATCAGTCTTTCTACCTTTTGCATAGGCGCCATATCACTGTGCAAAATATTTTGCAGGCGTAATTGAAGATATTGGCCGCGATACTGGAACATCGCTTCCATCAGCTTTTCTTTGGAGCCAAAATAATAGGAGATCATTGCGAGGTTTACGCCGGCCGCCTCAGCAATATCCCGAACGGAAGAGCCGGCAAAACCCTTATCGGCAAAAAGCTTTTCCGCGGCTTCCATTATCTGAATTTGCTTATCACTATATTCCATTTCTTCTTAATTGCGGCGCAAAATTAAACAAACGTTTAATTAAATCAAACATTTGTTTAAAAATATTTTCAAAAAATTTTCAAAAGAGATTATACGGCAAATGCAGGGCCGAAAAAATGTAGAGCAGGCTCATGATATTGATTGGGATTCCAGGCTCGCAGCATGATAAGGAACCCGGCAGCTATTGGGCAATAGAAGCCTTTAAAATACTTTGGTAAACTCTGCCAATTAGGCGTAATGAAATCAACGCTGGCTGGCAATCAGAAGATTGAGGTCAGTATATTTCAAATTGAATCTTTCGCTTAAATAAAAATTGGTAAGGGCGCCTTTGAACATGTAAATGCCGCTGCGCAAATGTATCTGGTGCCAAACCATGTGCTCAAATCCCCCATCCTCTCCTGCTTCCAAAAGCAAAGGCATCAACACATTGCTGATGGCCTGTGAAGCAGTACGGGCAAAGCCCGAGGGAATATTTGGAACACAGTAATGAATGACGCCATATTTTAAGTACACAGGATTTTCATGCGTGGTGATCTCGGAAGTTTCAAAGCAGCCGCCACGGTCGATACTTACATCGATTACCACACTGCCCTGTCGCATACTGCTTACCATTTCTTCAGTAACAACTACGGGTGTGCGACCAGTTTCGGAAGACAAAGCCCCTACAGCCACCTCGCAGGTCTTTAATTGTTTAGCTAACATGCGTGGCTCAATAACGGATGTCCATAAGCGTTGGCCAATGTTGTTTTGCAAACGCTTTAAGCGGTACACACTATTATCAAAAACCTTTACCGATGCGCCCAGGGCCAATGCCGCTCTTGCTGCATACTCGCCAACAATACCGGCACCAATGATGATCACCTTTGTAGGTGCAATGCCTGAAATGCCACCGAGCAAAACGCCTTTGCCATGATTGGCGGAACTTAAATATTGTGCAGCAATCAGCATGACGGCACTGCCTGCAATTTCGCTCATGCCACGCACAATAGGATAACTGCCGCTATCGTCCTTCAGGTTTTCAAAAGAAATGGCGGTAATCCTTTTCTCCATCATTTTTTGCAGCAGTTCGGCTTTCAACACACTTAAATGAATAGGCGAAATAATCATTTGATTGAGCTGCAATAAGGGCAACTCTTCTTCAATCACCGGCGCACTCTTTACAAGAATAGGCGCCTTGTACACTTCTTCACGGTTATACGAAATTCTGGCTCCTGCTTCGCTGTAATCTTTATCAGCAAAGTGGGCTGCTTCGCCTGCATTATTTTCAATTGTTACCTCGTGCCCGTTGCTGATTAAAACGCTTACCGCGTCGGGTGTTAAAGCAATTCGGTTTTCCTGGAAAGCAATTTCTTTAGGAATGCCAATGTGCAAACGGGCTCCCTTTGGTTTAATGTCCAGTGTTTCTTCTAATGTTTCGTAACTAAAAGAAGTACTTACGTAAGGCTTTTGTTGAGACATAGCAGGGCTAACTTCAATTTGGATTGACAAATTACGATTGTTCTTTCATACTACTGTTGCTGCTTTCGATTTTTGTGGACATTACATGAATTTAATCCCCATAGCTATCGGGACGAATTACACGAATTATTTTTTATCAGTACCACATATTCTTGAGGATTCCTGTTATGGGCTTTGTCATTTTAAAATTGGCTGACGCTATGTGAAGGCAGATCGATTTTTACATTTCGCTCTGTTTCATTAACCAGTTCAATGGTGACCTGCACAGTAGTTTCATCAAATAAATGCAGGGCTTTAGCAGGCCATTCTACAAAGCAGATCTGGTTGCTGTACATGCAATCTTCCACGCCTGCCTGTATAATTTCCTGTTCGTCTTTCAAGCGGTAC
>JBQCHB010000178.1:0-2936 GCA_051955075.1 Flavisolibacter sp. | reverse complement strand
GGAAACGTTCACGGAAAACAAAAGCCGGGCATTAGAAAAGATGCTCAATATTGTACCTTTAGATCACAACAACCAATCCGTTTCCCTAGAATTACTATAAACAATATCCCTTGTTTGTCGGATCAACTACTAACTATTACATTTGATCCCTTGCTCCTTGTGTCTTAGTTCTTATTTCTTATCTACCACACATTCCTCGGGCAAGTATCTCCATAGCGGTTACCGATAAGAAAGCCTATAATGATTTCATGCGTTCCTTTGCTTACTGTATTTACTGGTGTTCGTGTAAAATCATACGCGTAACCAACATTAAAAGTATTAGCCACATTCAGTCCAAGCATAGCAGCATAACCATCTTTATAACGATAACTGCCTCCCACCCAAAACAAATCCTGGTATTGTAATTTTAAGTTGAGATCAAATTGCGGATCAATGGGCGAAACATATTTTATCATTACCGATGGAATGGCATTCACATCTTCATTGACCAAAAAGCGGTAGCCTGCTGTAGCAAACAAATGCGGCACTAATTTAAAACCAAGCGTATCATCGGTAAAAGCTACCTTTTGTGGAATAATTTGTTGTGCACTCAGCCCCAAAAAATAATCGGCTGAATACACCCAAATGCCGGCCGCCAAATCAGGACGGATTTTGTAAATGTTTGCAGCATTACCCTGAGCCGGATCGGTGGGATCGTTATTGTTAAAAGTTGATTTAGCACCATTGCGGCTGATATTTTGAATGCCGGCAGCAAAACCTGCAGCAATATTGGTACGTGCTGATAATCCCAAATGATAGGCATAAGAAATATTGGCTGAAAAACGGTTATACAAGCCCGTTCTATCATTCATGATACTTAGCCCCACGCCATGATGCGGCTCCGATGCCGTATAATTCGACCAGTAGTTTGTACCCCTGGGGTTTTCTCCGGGAACATTATACGAAGTTGCAGACGTTTTATAATCCTTCTTTCCAATTGGTGTATGAATGGTGAGATACATGGTCCTTGGCGCACCGTCCAACCCTACCCACTGGTCTCTTCCACTGATCTTTACGTCGGTATAATTTTCAATGCCGCTTAGTGCCGGATTTAAAATATAATTGTTCAAAACATATTGCGTATAGTGCGGCCTTTGCTGCGCAAAAAGCATTTGCCAGCCTGTAAGAAAAAACAAGATTACAAAAATCTTTTTCATGCACTAACGTATAATGTCAACAAAACCGGCCATTTGCTGCCGCCCGTTTTTTGGATTGATGATATAATAATAAGTTCCGGCAGGCAAAGGATCTCCTTTAAGGGTTCCATCCCAAGGCTTGCTATAACCAACGGAGCGAAACAACAACTGTCCATAGCGATTGTAAATTTCTATGGTAGCGTCCGGATAACTTTCCAAATATTTTATTTCCCATTTGTCGTGAATGCCATCTCCATTAGGGGAAAAGGTGTTGGGAATAACTGGCTTTTTCAACACTTTCACCAATACTTCATCTGACGCCTTACACCCATCGGCCGATGTGCCTTTTAAAGTATAAGTTATGTCGGTGGCAGAAGACGCCAGCGGCTGTGCAATTGTGGCATTGCTTAATGCAGTTGGCGGCGTCCATACATAAGAAAGATTATTACCGGTGCCGCTACCCAACAACAAGGTACTGCCGCCTTCCAAAACAAAACGGTCAGGGCCTGCATTGATAACAGGAAGTTGAAACACCTTTAAATTTTGTTCTGCATAATTGATACAACCATTTGCAGCGGTATAAGTGTAGCGGATAATATGCGTCCCGGCTCCTGCCATTTGCGGATTGAAATTACCTGAAGCCGTAACACCATTTCCTGTAAACACGCCGTTTCCAGGTAAGCCATTGCTTACGCTTGCCTGTGTAAGTTGAAAAGGAGCAAGGTTGGCGCATACCGAAGGCAAAGCATCAAACTGAACCTGAGGCGTAGCTTTTAACGTAATGGTTTGCATAGATACATCATTGCAATTTTCCCCCGACGACGCCACAATTCTAACGGTATAATTCTTCGTAGCGGGTGTAAAAAACTCCGGGTAAGTATGATTATAAACTGTGCCGGCCGTTGGGTATATGAAAGTGTCTTTCGTCGTTGGATCATTAGCATAGTCCCACTGAATTTCCAATTTTACAATACGTCCTATGTCAACGTTCGAATTATTGGTGATAGAAACAATATTGTTACTGCATTGTTCATTCCCACCATTCACCACAAAGGCAGACTTAGGCTGAGCTCCGTTCACAAAAAACTGTTTAGTAACAGATGATGAACAGCCCTGATCAGACGTAACCGTAAGCGAAACATCATAAGCTTGTGCAAGCGTGTATTTGTGTTTTGGGTTTTTTATAGTTGCGGTATTTGGATTGGCAGCAGTAGCACTGCCGTCGCCAAAATTCCAGAGATAACCAAGTAGCGTAGCGTCGGCAATGGAACTTGTATCCGTAAACTGAGAAAAGGGATCAGTAAGACAGTTATCAGGCATGATGAAACCAGCCTTGGGCAAAGCGCTTACAGTGATTGATTTGTTTAGCACAGGACTTATACATCCTTTATCTGTTTCTACATGCAAAGAAACGGTATACGTTTTAGCTGCTGAATAAGCATGTATAAAAGCTATATTGGTATTTTTAAACTGGTTGGTACCGTCGCCAAAATCCCAGGTCCATTTGGTTATGGTTCCGGAATTAGCAACTGAAACGTCTGTAAAACTTATGTCTTTTGTAACGCAAAAAGGTGTTGACAAATTAAAGTCAGCCGTTGGAGGCTGATTCATGATAACCGTTTTCACTGCTGTGTCTGACACGCAACCTATATCTGTTATTAAGGCAAACTTTACATCAAAGTTTCCCGCGGAAGTAAACAAATGAGATGGATTATGCAATATCGAATTGCTCCCGTCGCCGAAACTCCAAGCCCATTGTGC
>JBQCHB010000177.1:0-3547 GCA_051955075.1 Flavisolibacter sp. | reverse complement strand
GGGCTGGAATATGCCAAGCGCCTTGTCAACAAATACAATGTTTCCACCAAAGGTGAGCAAACCACGATTGAGCTTTTTTACTACATCCACCCTTCTTTTAAAATTGACATTCATAAGCTGGATGAATGGCGCAATTTTTTCCGGAACGAACCGCCCATATCGGCTTACGAGGAACTGAAAAGAAAGAACGAGCAACTGCAGGATCTTTCTGAACGGGTACGCAAAAGCGAAGCACAGTATAAAACACTTACCAATGCTTTGCCGCTTATTATTTTCTCTATTGATAAAGAAGGAAACCTTTTATACATCAATGAAGGGCTGCTGCGCTATAGTGGCGAAACCACAGAAAGCCTGAACAGGAACCGGTGGAAGAAAATGGTGCATGAGGACGATTATGCCGCGTTCTCGCTTTTGCTGAAAAGTGATATTGCAGGTGGCGCCACCACGGTGAAAACACAAGCCCGTTTGCGCAACCGTGGCGGCGAATACTTGTGGCACCAGGTGTCACTTTCTCCTTTTTTTGATGATAAAGACCATGTACAATACTGGATCGGTTTCATGGCCGATATACATGCACAAAAAGTTTTGGAAGCCACACTCCGGGACAACATTGAATTGAAAGAAGCACAAAAAAAATTAACCGAGAACCAGCAGACGCTGGAGAAATATATCGAAGAGCTGAACAGGAGCAACGAAGCCTTGCAGCAGTTTGCTTTTGTGGCCTCGCACGACCTGCAGGAACCAGTGCGCAAGCTTTTATTTTACAGCGATTCGCTGATGGCGCAATACACACAATCACTCGAGAAAAAAGGTGTGGAGTATTTAAAAAGCATACGGCATGCGGCGCAGCGGATGCGTACTTTAATAAAAGACATCCTGGTTTTTTCGCAGATAAAGAAAGACGAGATACAGTTCGCCCCGGTTGATCTGAACAAGGTAGTGAAACAAGCCCTTGAAAACTTCGAGATGGCCATTGAGGAAAAAAAGGCCACGTTCCATATAGAAAAACTCCCTGTGATCAACGGCGACGGAAGAATGCTGGGGCAGCTATTTGAGAACCTGATCAGCAATTCGCTGAAGTATGCCAGGGAAGCCGAAGCGCCGCAGATCAGGATCAGCTGCAGCCATAATAAAGACGGAGTAGAGCTGCAGTTTCAAGACAATGGGATTGGCTTTGACGAGCAATATGCACAGCAAATGTTTACCTTATTTCAGCGCCTGCACAACCGTTCAAAATACGAAGGCACAGGACTGGGACTGGCTATTTGTAAAAAAATTACGGATATGCATCATGGTAAAATATGGGCACAGTCGAAAGAAGGCAGTGGCGCCACGTTCTATGTATCTTTTCCTGTAAATTCGCTTACTTCTTAATTTCAGTTTATGGCTATGCCCAGAATTTTACTGGTTGATGATGATGCAGAGGACAGGGAGATCATGATTGATGCAATGGCACAATTGACCAGTGAAAATATTCAGTGTGCCGAAAATGGCGAAGCGGCTTTGCGGTTGCTTTTTAAATATGCTGAACTGAATGCTTTTCCCTGCCTGGTCATTTTAGATTTGAACATGCCTAAAATGAATGGAAGGCAAACCCTGCAAATGCTGAAATCCGATTCGCGGTTCAGGGATATACCGGTTGTGATTTATTCTACCTCGCTTAATCCGCTGGAAAAAGAAGCTTGCATGGCGTTAGGCGCTCAATCTTACATTACCAAGCCTACTACGTATAACGAAGGAATAGAAACAGCTAAATTGTTTTTGCGGCTGTGTGAGACAAAGTTTGTGGTGGAGAAGTAAGGAGGTCTTATTGCCGTTGTTTAGCATTGCATGCTTTGTTTTTTCTTGTGTAACCTGTTTTCTTTTTCGATTATTGTTATTTTCTTATTCCACTTTTGCCTTGACACAAAAGTGGAGCAAAAAGTCAAGGCAAACCCAGACGCTCCGCGTGTTTTGCCTGGCCTGCGCACAGGGAGATTCATTATAGCCACTGTTATTGTTTTCGATAGCCTGCTTGTCGTGCTATGCGCAAAGTCTTTACTGCGCTGGTATTGCGCTTTTCTTTCCCTACAGTATTTAGATGCGTTAGGTCATGCGCAATAAGGCGCTGCTGGAGCTTCTTTACTTCGTCGAAAGGGTTGGAGTCTTTTGCTTACAGTTATTGTTTTCGATTGCATTGGCGTAAGCCCGGTAGTTTAATTGCGTCCTCGCTGGTATAAAAATTTATTGTTCTGAAAGGCTTTAGTAATTTCAGCACAGGATATTTTGTAAGATGAATAACAACACTATTGATAGCAACCTGCTGCGGCAGATATTTTTTATAGCCATTATTCTTTTTTTGGGCATTGTGCTGTTCAGAGAATTGTGGTTTTTCCTTTCTGCTTTTTTGGGCTCTGTTACTTTTTATGTGCTGCTGCGGGAACGCATGTTTTACTTAACCGAACAAAGAGGCTGGAAGCGGGGCACTGCTGCCTGGGTACTGATGCTGCTATCGTTTTTCGTGATATTGGTGCCTATTGGCTTGCTGGGAAATATTATTTATTCAAAGATCAGCTACGTGGTAGGGCATTCGGCTGAAATGATAGAATCGTTAAAACAAACCATCAATAACATCTCGCAAAAAATTGGTTACCGCGTAGTTGATGTAAATGCTATAGACAAGCTTGGTCCTTACATTGCGCAGCTGCTGCCAAAGGTATTAGGCGTTACCTTCAACACCTTTACATTAGTGGCCAGCATGTACTTCATCCTGTATTTTATGCTGGTGAATGGCAGGAAAATGGAAGAGTCGCTGTATGAATACATTCCTTTGAAAGATGGCAATGTGGAGCTGATAGGTAAAGAAGTAAAAACCATGGTTATCTCCAATGCTATAGGCATTCCACTGATTGCGCTGATACAAGGTATTGTAGCATTGATCGGTTATCTGATCATTGGTGTGCCTGAACCCTGGCTTTGGTTTGTAGCCACCAGCATAGCAGCCATGATGCCCGTGGTGGGTGCTGCTTTGATCTATGCGCCCCTCACCATTATGCTTTTTGCCCAGGGCCACACGGGCAGGGGCATTGCCATGGCCATCTGGGGATTTGGATTAGTGGGCCTGGTCGATAATTTATTTCGCTTTTTATTGAACAAAAGGCTGGGTAATATTCACCCGCTGATCACCATATTTGGTGTAATACTAGGTGTGCAATTGTTTGGATTTATCGGGCTCATCTTTGGCCCGCTCCTGATCTCTATGTTCATTCTTTTACTGCGCATTTATTCTTCTGAATTCATTGTTAAGAAAAGAGTTATTAACAAAACCAATGAATAGATACCGGTTAACTCTTAGTAAATTTGTGTCATCCAATTGAATCGTACATTTTTCCAAAATAATTTTTAGTGTTCGCTTGCAGGTGTGGTCTTAGAACAATATTTTCGCACCTAGTGGCGTTCCAATAACCACGAAAAACCCAGGAGAGTGAGAAAAGTATATTTGCCAATATCCATCGTCTGTCTTCTTGCCACCTTTTTACTTCTTCCCGTAGTAAAAGCTGGTAGTAAT
>JBQCHB010000176.1:0-7974 GCA_051955075.1 Flavisolibacter sp. | reverse complement strand
TTGAGCCAGGTTGCCAGCCTGCACCTCCATCATACCTCCCATGGCAGCTTCCATTACAAACATTGAATCTTCTTTGCCCAATGGTGTTGTGTTTGTGTAGGTAGTATTGGTAGTTGAAGAATCGTTCATTCTTGACGAATCGGTATTCATTGTTGTTGTGGTCGTGGTAGAGTCTGTTGTTGTTTCTGTCCCGTGTGTGTTGTTATCGCTGCAAGACCATACTGCTGCAGCCAATATGCAGGTGGCAAGATTTAAATAATTCTTTTTCATAAAAGATTTTTAGTGAAGCATGCATTGAAAATTTTGTGCCACTGCAAAAAAGCTTTTAAACCATTATCGTTAAACGCATCTGCCTTAAGCTTGCTTCGTGTCTTATTTTGTTCGAGGAATTATTTCTGCATTACAAAAAGAATTTACTTTGTTCCCTAGACCTTACTATTATGAAAAAACTCTTCATTTTTCTTTTGCTTGTTGTTTCAGTTAGAAGTTTCGGGCAGTCGCCTTCCTTTATTACAGACAGCCTTGACAGTTATATTGATCGGGGAATGAAGGATTGGGATGTACCAGGGCTTTCAATTGTAATTGTAAAGGATGGCAAAGTAGTAACCATGAAAGGCTATGGCGTTCGCAACACACAAACCCAGCAGCCTGTTGATGAGCATACGCTTTTTATGATAGCCAGCAATACGAAACTATTTACCGGTACTGCACTGGCTTTACTGGAAACAAGAGGAAAACTATCTCTGAATGATAAGATCGCAAAGTACTATCCCTCATATCGTATTTACGATTCAACTACCACAAAACTGCTGACCATTCGCGATTTGCTTACACACAGAATTGGAACTAAAACATTCCAGGGCGATTTTACATTCTGGAACACAAAGCTGAGCCGTGAAGAAATTATGAATAAGATGAGGTTACTAAAACCTTCGCAAATATTCAGGCAGGACTATGGCTATTGCAATAGCTGTTATATGACCGCCGGACAAGTGATTCCAAAAGTAACCGGCCAGCAATGGGAAGAGTTTATTCGTGATACTATTATAAAGCCGTTGCAAATGAACAGCACCCTGGTATTGTCAACCGGGGTAGCTCAGCAGGCCAACGTTGCGACACCTTATACTACTTCCTATAGCAATACGCTGCAGCCCGTTCCTTATGATAACTGGAACAACCTTGCTCCTGCTGCCAGTATTGTTAGTAATGTTAGTGATCTGTCACACTGGTTAATGGCGCAACTCGACAGTGGCTGGTATAATGGACAGCAAGTTTTGCCATGGGCCGCCTTACAAAAAACAAGAGATGTAAATATTATAACAGGCAGCCGTAAATCGTCTGTTTTCCCTATACATTTTCGTGGTTACGGACTTGGATTGAATGTGGCTGATTATAATGGCAGGCAGGTTTATTGGCACACCGGCGGAGCCGGCGGCATGGTGAGCAATGTATGTTTTATACCCGAAGAAAAATTAGGTATTGCCATTCTTACCAACAACGATAACCAAAGTTTTTTTGAGCTACTGCGTTATCAAATTATGGATGCCTATTTAGGAATGCCTTATGTAAACAGAAGTCAACAACAGTTAGCCGGTTTTAAAAAAGGGATGCAGGAACAGGTAAGCGAGATTGCGGGCTGGAAAGCAAGAGTAAAAGGTAACAAACCTGAACTGCCGTTTGCTGCCTATGCCGGTGTTTATACTAACGAATTGTATGGACCAATCACAATTAGCCAAATAGGCAATAGTTTAAAAATAAATTTTAGTATTAAACCTGATTTATCTGCTACGCTCCGTTACATGGACAATGGTGAATGGTTGATGCAGTATAACAACATTGAGTACGGAATTTTTTCGGTTAAGTTTGATATTGTCGGTAACAAGGTAAAATCAATTACAACAAAACAGAATGAATTTGTGGAGTACGATCCTTATACGTTTATAAAAAAATAGAAGTTTTTTTATCGTCTCTTGCAGGATCGAAAGTTTTCCTCCTATCCTGCAAGAGAACTTACCCAAATTCTTCAAAACCCTTATTTAGTTCTATTCCTTTTGTACTGGAAAATGCGTTCACTGCATTTACAAAAGAAAAATCACTGATGATGGTTTTTATCTTTTGAATGTCATTGGCGAAAATCCGGTCTTCTTCTGCAAAGCTTACAAACTCTCGTACATAATCGTGTGCAAACTCAAGAACGGCACTGCTTTTCAATGGCCTTCTAAATTCAATGGCCTGGCAGGCACTCATTAATTCAATTGCAAGTATATATTCAAGATTATCCAGCACCTTTGCCAGCTTTCTTCCACTGATGCTTCCCATACTTACATGATCCTCTTGTCCAAGCGATGTAGGAATGCTATCGGCACTTGCAGGGAAACACAATGTCTTATTTTCAGTAACCAAAGCTGCTGTTGTGTATTGTGGAATCATAAAGCCGCTGTTCAAACCAACATTGTTCATCAGCAGCATAGGCAATCCCCATTTTCCTTCAAGTAATAAATAGCAACGACGATCAGAAATGTTCCCGATCTCAGAAGCCGCAAAGCAGGCATAATCCAATGGTAAGGCCAAAGGCTGCCCGTGAAAATTGCCACCGCTAATTGTGTCGTCCTCACCTAAGACAATTGGATTATCTGTAACCGAATTACACTCAATTTCTGTAAGCTCTTTCAAATGCAACCAGGCATTTCTCGATGCACCATGTACCTGCGGCATGCAACGCAACGAATACGGATCCTGCACACGGCCGCAATCAACATGGCTTTGCATGATCTCTGAGCTCTGCAAAATTTGTCTCAGTCGTTGTGCTACCAATTTGTTTCCACGATAAGGTCTCAGTTCATGCAACCGTGGATCAAAAGGAGCTTTTGTTCCGGTCAACGCCTCTAAACTCATGGCACCAATAATATCGGCCGCTTCTAAACAATTATGCTGGCGCTGCACAGCTTTAATGGCGTATGCCAAAATAAATTGTGTTCCGTTTATTAATGCCAATCCTTCTTTAGGCCCAAGTTGTATGGGTTTTAAATCAAACTTGCTTAACACCTCTTGTGTCTTGTACCTTGTTCCTTTATAAATAACTTCTCCCAAACCAATCAATGGTAAAAACAGGTGTGCCAAGGGAGCCAAATCACCGGAAGCACCAACACTACCTTTTTCTGGCACTAACGGAATCACATCATTTTGCAGATGCCATAAAATGCGTTCAATAGTTGATAACTGCACACCCGAAAACCCCTGCGATAAAGCATGCACTTTTGTAATCAGCATCAACCTGGCTATTTCCAAAGGAACTGGATCGCCAACGCCTACGCTATGGCTTTGCAATATCTTGTATTGAAGCGTAGCTGCATCCTCGTCATTAATTTTTGTATTGGCTAAAATGCCAAAGCCAGTGGTAACGCCATACACTGTTTTATTGGCATCAACCATTTGCTGCACATGCTTTTGGCTTTGATTAATTTTTGCAACTACATCTTTATTCAAAGCACCATGAAAGCTGCCTTCAGCCAGCATTACAGCCTTTTTAACAGTAAGTTTATCCTTTCCGTAGAAAAAATGATTGTCCATAATTTGTGGTTCGAAAATAACTTTTATCTTACAGCTACAAGCCACCAATATTTCGCACTATGGAAAACCTGATATTTTTACTCACGGCCTCTCTTGTCATTTATAAATCTTCAAAAGCCTCAAGGCAAACGATCATCGGCGACACAAATTGTTCGGTGCTTTTTCCAGCCAATGCCGAATTTGATTTTAAACAAACAGAAGAAGGTGATCAAATGTATTTTGCAGAACATACTGAAAAGAAAGTAAGCTATGGTGTATTGTGTGCACAACTGTCAGAGAAGCTTCCGCTTGAAGAAGCACAAGATGTCATTACCACATACATGAACCGCCTGCACAAGCCTTTTAATGCCTTGTACAACACGGGGCTTGATCTTTGTCCAAACTTTAGTCAAAGTGACAATTATGTGAAAATGGTTGATTATTGGCAAGATGAAAATAGTATGGATTGGAAAGTGAAAGGTTATACCGACGGACAAACCATTGCCGTTTTGTATGTAAAAAATATCAACGAAATATCTGTAGATAAGCAAGATGATTTTTTAGACAGCTTTTGCTTTGCCGGATAGCAAGAAATTATTTGGATTCTCTTATCTTTGCCGCTCTTTAAAGGTCCGGTAGCTCAGCTGAATAGAGCAACTGCCTTCTAAGCAGTAGGTCACTGGTTTGAATCCAGTCCGGATCACGAAAAAAAACCTTCATCAATGATGAAGGTTTTTTCATTCAAAACTTTCTTGCCTTTTATATGCTTTGCCTTTCGTACAAATCGTTTTCGCGGTCGCTGCTTCTGTTGTCGGCACGTTCGGCACTTACCCTCGACATGCTTCTGCCTCTTTCATCATTGCGGCCCGAAGTATAATGCCTCTCTTCCTCTGCATCATATCTTTTCGGCTCCCTGTTCTCTCTTTCTCTCGTGGCATTTCTGTTATTACGTGGCATAAAAAAAGTTTAATTCAGTTTACGAATGTTATACCAAATCAGTTTTGTCTTCTCCAAGTCTTGCAGTTTCGCCTTCATCCAAATCGTCGTTCGGACTGTGTACACTAAGGTCAGGATCTTTTTCTATGTCGTGCATAGCATCATCATGGGCTTCTTCATTAAGCGCCTTTTGTTCCCTGCTTATCTCTTGTGGCAGTGAATGTTCGTGTCTTCCCTGGTTTGTATTGTTTTGACGCTTCATATATGCCCTTTATGAATGTAGCCATAATTTTCATGCCGTAAAAAATTTTCTCTTCATTTATCTTTAAGCATCAATTTTACTTTATGGCATTTGTGGAAGTTAATGGTCTTTTATGCAGAGAAGTCATCAAAGGATACACGGCCCGCAGCATTCACACAGGCACAATGACTTTTTTGTACTGGACTGTAGAAGCCGGTGCAGTCATGCCTGTTCACTCGCATGTGCACGAACAGGTAGCCAATGTATTGCAGGGAAAATTTGAGTTGACAGTAGCAGGAGAAACAAGGATACTGGAGCCGGGAATGGTAGCTGTTATTCCGCCTAACGTTCCGCACGGTGGCAGGGCCGTTACAGCTTGCCAACTGCTTGATGTATTTCATCCGGAAAGGGAAGATTATAAATTTGATGCCTCGTAATGTTCTTATCAATCAAAACTTTATAAGGCCAATGATTTGCTCTAAATATTTCTGATCTGTTGTATCGAACTGATCTAGTTCATCACTGTCAACATCTAACACGCCGATAACTTCGTTGCTCCGAATTATAGGAACAACAATTTCAGATCTAGATAAACTGCTGCAGGCAATATGACCAGGAAATTTTTCAACATCAGGCACAATTAAAGTTTTGGCTTCGACCCAACTGGCGCCGCATACGCCCCTGCCCTTTTTAATTCTGGTGCAGGCCACAGGTCCCTGGAACGGTGCTAGCACCAATTCATTCTCTTTTACCAGGTAAAACCCCACCCAAAACCATTTGAATTGTTCTTTCAATGCAGCCGCTACATTAGCAAGGTTGGCAATAAGGTCTTTCTCTCCTTCTAGTAAACCTTTTATTTGCGGAATCAACGCTTCGTATTGTTCTTGCCTGGTTCCCGTTACTATGTTTAAATCTTCTGCCATAAATTTTATACTAAGGTAGTGGTTGTTGATTTTATTTTGAACCGGGCCCTTGAACTTCTATTAAGCTCCTGTTGCGTCGCACTCTTGTACTTTCTGTAATTCCATCGGGCAAAGCTGCGAGCCGTGAGCTTGGAAACTGAAAATGTTTTCATAACTGCAGATGCCGTAGTTTATGGCTTGTTTAAATCGTGCTAATTCAAAATGAAATCGGCCACATTCGCGATTAAAAAAAGCTGCCCAAAGGACAGCTTGACTTCAATAAGGAAAGGGAAAACTAGTTTCCTCCGCCACCACCGTTTTGGCGGCGTTGCATTTGCTGTTTTCTCATTTCATCAAAATAAGCATTCACTTCTTTTACCTGGTCGTCAGTTAAAGGAATGGCTTTGTAATCTTTGTTTTGTGCTTCTTCAATTTCACTGTTCTTTTTTGCTTTATCATCATCGCTTAATGATTGATCCATCCTGATCTCCCTGCGCTTGCGCTGGTTTGCAAAATAAACTTCGATCACCTTATCGGCCTGTGCATCGGTCAGTTTTGTCTTCTCTACCAGACCCGGCTTAATGCGGTCTTTCATACGCTGCATCATTGCTGCAGGGTCGCCGCCACCCGGTTGCTGTGCGCTGGCGTTTGTGGTGTACAAGGTTGCAAATATGGCAACCAAAACAAAGAGCTTTTTCATGTTTTGTTGATTTAATGTTTGAAGATAAAATCAAATCATGTTAAGTAAGGTTAAAAGGTGAAAGCGTTATGGTGAGTAGTGAATGGTTTGTGGTGAGGGCGAGTGAAACTCTCCTTCAATAATCAAAACCAATAAATCGGGCAAAAAGGTTGAATCTAATACCCGATTCACCACTCACTATTAACCACTGGCTAATCACTTTACTTCAAACAACAACAACTGAGTTTTTTGCGTAGCAGAAAAATTATTATCTGCTATAAACAAAAGACTTTGATGCTTATTGGGCAGCAGCGGCCCGAACGTAACGCCTTCGATATTGTCAATATAGCTTCCCAGCGAATCCATATTGAGTAATAATTTTTTAGAAACCGGGATGGCCGAGCTTTTGTCTTTTAAAGAACCGATGGTTGTTACATCTGTAGCCTTAGACAGATCGGCCAGGTAAACCTTGATAGTATTATTCGGGTAGCCGGTAGAAAATGACCGTTCAATTGTAAGCAGTTTATTTTCGCCTACCCACATGATGTCGGAAATTCCATTGATCTTAAAACCACTGGACGGAGAAGCCGGGTGTGCTACCGCATCTATTTTGTATGCATATTGCGCCAAAGGTTTTTTTGTAGCAGCATCAAATTTTAATATTCTTATCCATGCGGTAGAATCACCTGCGCCTGCCCGCGGGCCGTCTTCGTAAACAGGTTCTTCTACACTTACATAAAGCGTTTTATAATTTCTGTCAAATGCAAGGCCTTCAAAGGTTCCATTATTTCTTGGCCCTGCTTCGGTTTGATGCATGTGCATATTGGCAGGCAATAAAAAACTATCAATATAATGGCCGTTCAAATCTGCAATATGCACAAATGGGTCTTTTAAAACAGCACCATTATTTTTTATAGTTCTTTCTCCTTCACTGCTCCAAAGCAATTGATTGGTTTTAGGGTTGTAACGCATGGCTTCTGGATCCACACCGGCATGATCATAAACGGCACCATTGGGCTGCAACAAAGGCGTCATTCCAACAAAGGCAACCGTATCGATTCCTTTATTGTTGATGGCGATCTTTGCTGTGTAAAAACGTGCAGGATCGATCTTTGAGCCATCATCACAAATGATATAATACAAATTGTTTTTCGCATCGTAATCAATTCCGGAAAGCCCGCCAATGGTTGTGCTTTTATATTGCAATGGATAAGGCACCACATATTCTCCTATAAAACGGAGGCCGGTGTTTGCATTGATAGCAATGTTCTTTTGCGATGCACATCCTGCCAAAAATAAAGCCGCAGCGATTACTGAAAGTTTTTTCATAACTAGATTCTGTTGATCAAAATTGCCTTAAGTTTTGCACCCTGCAACATCAATTTTTTTGAAAAGGGATCAGCCATTCAAAATTGCGATGTTATATTGCAGTTTGCACAGGCAGCCACCGAATGAAAAAAATCTTCGCTTACTTAAAGGATTATGCAGTACAAACCAACAAACTTGTTTTTGTTCTTTCGGCTTTGTTTGTAGCCATTGCCATTTTTATCAACTATCATTTTGGGCTGAACAAAAAAATAAATTCGCTTGGCGAGATACCACAATACCTTTCGTGGTTTGCTATCTTTCTTATCGCATTTTCTTTTGCTTACCTGCTGCAGGCTTTG
>JBQCHB010000175.1:0-6974 GCA_051955075.1 Flavisolibacter sp. | reverse complement strand
GACACTACAGAAATCTATAATGACTTTGCAAGAGTGTTCAACAAATTTGCTTCAGCTAATGTAAATGATGTTGTCGTTGACCTGCGCTACAATGGTGGCGGTTATGTTTCTGTGCAGGAGCAAATGGCCGATTGGCTGGCTCCTTCAGCGGCCAACGGGCAATTGATGATGACGCAAAAATTTAACGACAAGTACACGCAGTATAACAGCGAGAGTCAGTTTCATAAATTAGGATCACTGAATTTAAACCGCATATTTTTTATTGTTAGCAGCAGCACGGCTTCTGCAAGCGAATTGCTGATCAACAACCTGAAACCTTTTATGGATGTAAAACTGATTGGCCCCAGTAAAACCTATGGTAAGCCTGTTGGCTTCTTTCCAATACCTGTTGGTGATTGGTATATTTTCCCTGTATCTTTTCGCACTACTAACAAAAACGGCGAAGGAAATTATTTTAATGGACTTGCAGTAAACAGCCAGGTGGCTGATGGCTTAGATAAAGATTGGGGAGATATAAATGAAAGCTGTTTGCAAAGTGCTATTAATTACATCACAAGTGGTTCGTTCAGGTTGCAAAGTGCAGGCGGCAGAACCACTAATTACCAGGAACAACCTGAAGTGAAAAACAGCAATATCATTTTAGATAAACCTTTATTTAAAGGAGCTGTTGATACAAGAAGAATGAAATAGCTTTGTCGATTTTCAAAAAAATTAAAGGCCTTGCAGTAGCAGGGCCTTTGTTGTATAAATTACTTTTGGTCACACCGTTTAGTGTGTTTCTTTTTCTTTTTATAAGCAGATGGTGGTTGAAGTGAAGAGCTATCTGCGATGATTTTCTTTTTGTGCAGAAAAACATCAGCCTTCGCTGCGTTTTCTTGTCTCTGAGGATCTTTAGCAGCCTTGTCAATGACTTGCTTTGTTGTTTGTGAAAAAGAAACCATTGCCATGGTAGTTGAAAGCAATAACAAAAATATTCTCCCTTTCATAGTATAAGATTATGTTTTCCTAAGTTACTGCAAGAGCCCGGCTTATTATGCCTGGCCAACTTGTCTTAAGAAATATTTGTGATGCTATTCATGTGGCTGCTAACAATACTTTGGCACTCAATTTTCATTTATTAAAAAAACAGATCCATGTCAAAGAATGTATCAAGGCAAAAAAGAGGCACACCGCTTAATCCATCTGAAGGTGGAAGCGAGGCTAATACTCCGCAAAGAGAAGGCGGGCAACAAAAGCAAAAACCACAGGAAGGTGACTACAGGAATATAGAAACCTCGGTAAATAACCCTTCTTATTTTGATGACGATTATGAAACCAAACAGGAAGACAAGATATCAAGAGACGAAGTAAAAAGTGCGAAAGAAAACCGTGAAGCTGATCGAAAGCGAAAACATTAGAAGAGCATATTTGCAGGAGTTGTTGGTTGAATTGTTGTATGACACTAATAAAAGGGTTCTGCTCTCTAGCATGTTTTTTGTTTTTTAGAAACAGAAAGGAATTATTATGAACTGGGTAGACGCGGTTTTATTGATTATTGTTGTCTTAGCAATGTGGGCAGGATGGGAGAAGGGCTTCATTCTCGGCGTTGTTGACTTGCTGGTTTGGATCGGCAGTATGCTGGCAGGTTTTTTCTGTTATAAATATTTAGGAAATTTTCTTGGGAATATATTTCCTTCTCTAGGCGTTTGGCGATTACCGCTTGCATTTTTTATTGCTATCATTCTTTCACGCATCATACTGGCTTTTATCTTCAATCGTTTTTTACGAACCACTTCAAGAGAGGCGCATGAAAATGGTGTGAATCATGCTTTGGGTTTGGTGCCTGGTTTTGTCAATGGTATTTTGTACGCCACTATAGCCGCCGCTTTGCTATTGGCCATTCCTTTATCAGAAAAATTTTCAAGCGAAACGAAGACCAGCCAACTTGCCGGCAGATTGGCTACGGGTGTTGAATGGCTGGATGATAAGTTATCGCCGATCTTTAAAGATGCGACCAAGCAAACACTAAATAATTTAACCGTAGAACCAAAATCGGATGAAACGGTTGAACTGCATTTCACTGTTGAAGATCCAACGCCCCGCCCCGACCTGGAAGCAAAAATGCTGCAACTTGTAAATGCAGAAAGAACAAAAAGAGGCCTGCAACCTGTAAAGGCCGACACGGAAATGACAGCAGTGGCCAGGGCACATTCAAAAGATATGTTTGCACGAGGCTATTTCTCTCATTACACACCCGAAGGCGAAGACCCGTTTGACAGGATGAAAGATGCAGGTGTAAAATTTATTGCGGCAGGGGAGAACCTGGCTTTGGGGCAAACGCTCAACATTTGTCACCAGGGCTTAATGAATTCACCGGGGCACAGAGCTAATATCTTACGGCCAACTTATGGAAGATTAGGCATTGGCATTTTAGATGGCGGCATTCATGGATTGATGATCTCGCAGGAATTCAGAAACTAAGCCTGTAGCCGTAATTGCAATTATTATTTCTCCTCTGGATTTTTTCATTCAATAGTGTTTTGGTAAATTCATTGCCAACTGAATTTGTTGGTATGTTTTTAGAACTGATAAACTAAAATGTAACCTATGCGTAACTACAATAGTTTTATTTCAAGATCCGACCGTTATGGAGTATTTGGTACTAACGATGATAAAATAGAAAGCCTTGCAAAACAATTGCGATACCCGCTTGAAGATATTATGAGAGCCATCCAGGAAGTGGGCTTTGATAAAGATGAAATAGAAGAATACATTCGCGACAGGCATAACAGGAGCTAGTGCCAATATGTAAAAACCCGTTCTTATAATAGAACGGGTTTTATTTTATGATTAAGTTTTGTAGCGAAGACGCACCACTTACTTTTCATTTTATTATTCCACTTTGGTAACTTTTACCACGTTGGTAGGCAGGTGCAAATGCACAGGCGTGCTACCGGTGTTCACCACTATGTCGCCGCTTTTTACAAATCCTCTTTCTTTTAAAATATTGATCTGGTCAAAAATAATATCGTCCAGGCTTTCTTCTTCTGAATAGTGAAAAGCACGAACGCCCCAGCTTAAGCTTAACTGGTTCACCAATGATTTTTCTTTAGTGAAAATAAACAATGGTGACTTGGGACGATAGCTGCTTAACATGAACGCTGTGTATCCACTTTGTGTCATTCCTATTAAAGCTTCTGATTGTACATCCTGCGATAGCTTACAGGCATTGTAACAAGTGGCATCACTTATAAAAGAGGGAGAGTGGGGCTGAGGTGTCAGCGTTTCTTCAAGGTTGTACCTGTATTCTGTTCTTTCCACTTCCATGATGATCTTGCGCATGGTTTCTACCACCAGCTTTGGATGCTGGCCCGTAGCCGTTTCGGCGCTGAACATCACGGCATCGGCGCCTTCCAGAACTGCGTTGGCTACGTCAGTGATTTCGCTGCGGTTTGGCTTGCTGCGATCGATCATACTTTCCATCATTTGCGTAGCCACAATTACCGGCTTGGCACGGTGCAGTGATTTGCGAATGATATTCCTTTGAATTAAAGGAATTTGCTCAACCGGCAGTTCTACGCCAAGGTCGCCGCGGGCAATCATAATGGCATCGCTTTCTACAATAATGTCGCGAAGATTATTTAATGCCTCGGGCTTTTCTATTTTAGCAATGATCTTTGTTTTGCTTTTCTTTTCATCAAGTTTGTAGCGCAGCAGGGTAATGTCTTTTACGCTTCGTACAAAAGAAAGTGCTACCCAATCCAATTGCTGCTCAATGATGAATTCAAGATCAATCAGGTCTTTTTCTGTTAAGGCAGGAAGAGAGATTTTAGTATCCGGAAGGTTAACGCCTTTTTTTGAGGAAAGCTTTCCACCCATGGTCACTTCTACCTGCACGTCATTGTTCTTCAATACTTTTTTTACCACCACTTCCAGCTTGCCGTCGTCGATCAAGATCTTGTTGCCTACTCTTACATCGGCATGCAGATTAGGATAAGAAACATAGATGCGGTCTTTGTTGCCAACTAATTTTTCATTGGTAAATGTCAGGATATCGCCGGGCACTATATCAATGCCGCCGTTCTCCATTTCACCTACTCTTAATTTAGGGCCCTGCAAATCGCCGAGAATGGCAATGTTGTAGGGTTCTGTGGTATTTATCTTCCTGATGTGTTCAATGATCTTTGCTTTATCATCGTGCGCACCGTGAGAAAAGTTTAGGCGAAAAACATTTACACCGCATTTTACCAGCTCCAGTAACTTGTCGTACGTATCGCAGGCCGGACCTACAGTGGCTACAATTTTTGTGCGATGAATGGTGTGTTCCAATCCGGCAGTTTTATCCATCTGCCTGTGAAAGTATTTGTCTATGTTTTTGCTCATATATGCTCCGTGTCCCCCTGAAGGGGTCCCGATAGTTATCGGGATAGATTTGATTAATTATTAAATATTGTTACAGTACAAGTGTGCTACGCAACAAAAGTTCAATAGAAGCAATGTTGCTGGCTGCACAATCCTTAGCTTATAATAAAGAACTAATTGAAATCAATAAAGTCAGCCCGGCCTATCCCGATAGCTATCGGGACCCCATTAGGGGGACAGGGGGAGTGATTTAACTCGCCAGTATCTTCACAATCTTCATCCACTCTTCGCTGATGGTGCCTTTCTTCTTGTGTACTTTCTCAAGCGGCACATAGTTCATTTTGTTGTTTTGAATACCAACGAATACGTTGTGGCGTCCTTCCAGCAAACACTCCACTGCATGATAGCCCATACGGCTCGCTATCAATCTATCCAGGCAGGTAGGTGAGCCGCCACGTTGAATGTGTCCTAAAATGGCAACCCTTGTTTCTACCTGCGGCAGTTTTTCTTTTACCACCTTAGCTACTTCGTTGGCGCCGCCAAATTCATCACCTTCGGCTACAACAATCAGGTTCACTAACTTCTTCCTTCTTTCTTTTTCCTGCAAAGAAGCGATCAGGTCCTGCATATCTGTTTTGCGTTCCGGGATCAAAATATTTTCGGCGCCGGTGGCAATGCCGCTGTGCAGGGCAATGTAACCGGCGTCACGACCCATCACTTCAATAATAAAGAGACGATCATGTGCATCCATCGTGTCGCGTATCTTATCAATAGCTTCTACCGCAGTGTTCACGGCTGTATCAAAACCAATGGTAAAATCGGTGCCGGCAATGTCTTTATCAATCGTTCCGGCTATGCCAATGCAGGGAATATCAAACTCACGGCTGAACTCAACGGCGCCACGGAAAGAACCGTCGCCGCCAATAATGACAAGACCATCAATGCCACGGCCTTTTAGAATTTCGTAAGCCTTGCGGCGGCCTTCTGCTGTATGGAAAATTTTACAACGGGCTGTTTTTAGAATAGTACCGCCACGCTGAATGATGTTGGCCACAGAACGGCCTTCCATTTTAAAAATATCATCTTCGATGAGACCCTGGTAACCACGCATGATACCATAAACTTCCAGTCCATTGTAGATACCTGTACGAACCACGGCCCTGATGGCTGCATTCATGCCAGGAGAATCGCCGCCCGAGGTTAAAACACCTATACGGCTAACTTTTTTTGCCATTTGCTTTTATCCTTATTTCAGTGAGGCCAAATTCAACCTCTATCAACAAACCTCAAAAATAAGGTTTTGTAAATTGTGTGTAGCTTCTACACATTTTTTAAGATTTGTTGCGGGCCTATTTTGGCTTTTTATTTCTTTTATAAGTATAGCAGGCAACCGTTAACTAAAAATCAGGGGCGAAAATAAAGGTTTTAAGGTTTGGTTTTCCTGATCAGGTCAAGTTTGGTGTTGCTGGTTGCGATTTACAATGAAGCCGCATATTGTTTATAGCAGGGCAATAAAACCCAACAGCAACTACACTATTCTTTGGTTAACTCACCACCGCCTTCCTGACCTTTATCAATTGCACCAACAGGTCTTCCAGCAAGTCAAGCCTCAACATATTGGCGCCATCGCTTAAGGCGCAGGCCGGATCGGGATGTGTTTCAATAAACAGGCCTTCGGCGCCGGTGGCAATAGCTGCTTTGGCAATAGTGCCTATCAGTTGCGGGTTGCCACCCGTTACACCCGACGTCTGATTGGGTTGCTGCAAGCTGTGTGTGCAATCCATTACTACAGGAGCGCCGCTTTGCTGCATCCAGGGAATATTGCGATAATCAACTACTAGGTCCTGGTAGCCAAACGTAGTGCCTCTTTCTGTAAGCAGCACTTTTTCGTTGCCGGTGTTCTTTATTTTTTCTACTGCAAACTTCATGGCGGCGCCACTAACAAACTGGCCTTTCTTTACGTTCACAATTTTTCCTGTGTTGCCTGCTGCCAGCAGTAATTCTGTTTGACGGCATAGAAAGGCAGGTATTTGTAAAATGTCAACATAGTTGGCAGCTAATGCAGCATCTTGTTCTGTATGTATATCGGTGGTGGAAGGAAGATTCAATTCCTTCGCTACCTTTTGAATGATCTTTAATCCCACTTCATCGCCGAGGCCTGTAAATGAAGAAGCACTGGTGCGGTTGGCCTTGCGGTAAGAAGCTTTGAAAACATAGGGGATACCCAGTTTTTTGCAGATGGCCGAAACCTTTTGGGCCACTTCAAAAACCAATTCTTCACTCTCCACTACGCAGGGGCCTGCAATTAAAAAGAAAGCGTCTTTATCATACTGCTGTTGTGCAAATAAGTCGGACAGAAAGTTTTTCATGGCGGCAAAGGTAGGTGATCGTGATAAGTTAACGTTCTGGTGAAGCAGTTTCACGTTAACCTGGTTTCGAATCTTCTCTTTCTACTTTTTGTTTGCCAAAAAAGTAGAGCAAAAAGGGCCCGCTGCCGCAATTGCTCCGCATGCGCAGCGTTGCCCACGCACGCCCCCAAACCCCCTAAAGGGGGCTTACCAACAGTCAATGTGGTTACGGTCTCTTCTTTTGATAGGCTGGTTGTCGTGATATACGTTGCGTCTATACGGCGC